>JAFRLP010000661.1 GCA_017431185.1 Victivallales bacterium
CGTGCCAAGCGTGAGACCCCAACCTGCCCGCGAGGCCTTCAGGCCTCGCGGATTGAAGTAGCCTGGGGTTCTGAATAGTGACTAATTCCCTTTTTATGCCCATTAGAAATTGGTGGTAGCAGTTATTCACCGAGGTGATTATTGAGCGGGGGAGATGACAACGTGGGACACCTCCAGTTTGTCGCGGAGACGCAGGAAAACCGTGAGGTCGGCATGGTCGGCAGTCCACAGCCTAGACAGGAAATCCAGCCTGAAATTCAGGGTCCTGCGATTGCCGATGGAAAAAATCGGGCGTCCTTGGGCAATCGGAAGGTCTTTCATGGTAATCGGCACAAATCTCTCCCCTGCAATCTGCGCGACTGGCACCTTCAGCGTGGCAAGCGAGATGTCGTGCAAGTCCTCAAAACCATAGTCGCGCAGTTCGAACAGCAATTCACGCGAATCCGCAGACTCATTATCCCCCATGATGGCCAGATTGGGGTCTGCCCCCTCCTTGGCTTTGGTGAACTGCGGAGTCACCTGAAGGCATACGCCCGCCGCCGCCTGCCGGTCTTCCAGCCAGGTCGCTCCTTCATCCTGCGTGGCAAAGACATCGGGAGTTAGAGAGACGCTTCCTGTTCCTTGCGGCAAAATGCCAAAATCGACCTGGCAATGGCGTTCTAAACGACCTATGGTGGCCTTGGTCTTTGCCGAGACACTTCTCCCCTCATGCTCTTCAAGGTCAGCGCAGGCCTTTCGCCAACCGCTGAACAGACGGGCTTTGGAAACAGTGCGCAGTCTCTCATATTCATCCAACTGATTCGCCTGGACTGCACCTAGACGATACCACCAGGGCAGTCCGCACAGCAGCAGATAATCCAAGGTATTGGCGGCATGGACTACCCGATTGGTCAGCGTTTCATCTCCTGCCACGGTGGCCAGAGCCTGGTCAATGATGCCTTGGAATTCGCGCATTTCCGACCAGCCGATATAGCAGAAATCGACCGCGAACGGGAAGAAGAAACGCACTCCCGCATGATTACGGAAGGCCGCCTTGCGCAAACCATTCCGATACTGTAGCAGGAATGGGGCGGCGGAACCATAAAAT
The DNA here is from genome assembly GCA_017431185.1 of Victivallales bacterium. Next base: position 1,088 of record JAFRLP010000661.1, read on the forward strand.
AGCCGGCAGAACTCCTGCATCAGGGCAGTTTCGTCCTGATTCGGATTCTCCATCAGTTTTGCCTCAAGATAGACCTTCAGGTCGTACATGTCCGCGGAGTCGGGATTCTCGTGCTCAAAGAACATTCCAATAGCCTTGTTTTTGGCATAGAAACGCAGATTGTCAGCAATGGTGAACTCGCTGGGGTAGGGCATTTTCGACCCGTATGCCCCGTAGGTGATGGAGTACTCCCAGGGACAGAGTTGGCTGGCGGCATTGCCCCATGCCTCCACTTGCCGACGGAAATGCGCATTCAGGTCGGAGTCGATTTTTTCATGGAGATAAGTTGCCGTGTTGCAGGTGCGCACCAGGATATTGTCGGCTGGCACAATCCCTCCCCTGGGCGGATCGGTGGTGGCAAAGTACCCCAAAGTTTGCAGATAATAGCCTGGCCGGAATTTCTTCAACTCCAACGCCACCTGATTCAGCGCCAGCAGAAACGCTCCGCTCGCCCCATACTTTTCCACCTTTGCGGAACATTCGGGGCACTGGCAGAATCCTCTGCTGTCGTTCAGCGAGATGTCGTAGATGCGCGGGGGCGTTCGGTTTTCCGCCTTTGCCTTCGCTTCGTCCGCCAGAATGAACGACTTGAGTTTTTCCGTGAACTCCTGCGCCAGACCAGGACGGGAGACGCAGATCTGCCCGAAATACATGCTGCCATTGCGCTTTCCGTCAATCAGGGCGTAGTATTCGGGATGCTCCTTGAAATATGTCTTGAGGGGGAAATACCCCATTTCAATGGAATGGCAGTGGGACGGAGAGCCAAAAACGATGTCTCCACCGTATTTTTGGTCGATGAGCGGCCACTCCCCCTCCTGGTTGAGCCGTAAATGCATGGCGAATCTGCCGCGGTCTTTTTCTGGCTTTGGCGCACGATAGACGTTTCGGATGCGGAAAACCGGTCTCCCTGCCATCTCAAACGGGGCAAGTTCCAGGCGTTTCTTTTTTGGCGGAATGAACTCGTCAACGGGTGTCAGCCACCGCACGCCCATCTGCTGCTCCAGAAAATGGAGTGTGGCGTAGAGTGTTCCGCGAGTTCCGCCGCCACAAAGGAGAACTTGCCCGTCAGGAAGGGATTTTGCCAGCCAGCCTTCGTCTTCCATTTCGTCGCAATTCACGCCAGCCTTCTTGGCCGTCTCCGTATTCCCCACCAGGAATCTGGCGGTTTTTCCGTCAATCATCACCTGCTCCGTCACCAGCGCCAGGCAATGGCGCAATTCCTCGGCGGCCGTGACCTCATAGACCTGGGGATTTTCCGGCAGTTCGATGGGATTCAGCAATTCCAGGCTCATCAGTGTCTTGGTCATGATGAAAAAGAGCATTCCGCCCAGGATTTTTGGAAGACATTTACCTTGCATAGAGTTCAACCTCGGTGAGCAGGCGGCCAGTGACGGAGGTCGCGTTTGCCTTGACTTCAAACTTGACAAAGGAGATGCGCAACTCCCGGCTGGTCTCGCCTTTCAGGTCAACCACAATGACCACATTTTCCCGCCCTTCCGTGATTTTTCTGCCATTATGGAACGGGAAGGATTTGCCGTTGACCACCACCTCGCCGTCGGAAAGGTTTCCGCAGGGCGAGTAAAGTTTGAGTTGTCCCAGGCTGGCAGGCGCTGGAAGAGTGATGTGCAGCCAGGGATTCTTGTCGTTGGACTCCGGACTCCAGGCGTATTCCGGACGTTTGGAGTCGGTCAGCCCGTCCAGCAGATAATAGAGCGAACCAGTCTTGCGGGTGGGGAA
>JAFRLP010000662.1 GCA_017431185.1 Victivallales bacterium
GCGGCGAAGGAGGCAAGCAAGACCATTCCAGTGCTCGGAACGGTTCTCTCGTCAACCATGTCGGTCTGCATGATTGAAGCTGCTGGCTGGAAAATCGCCAAGGACATGGACGAGGCTCGCAGGGAGTTGGCCGCATGAAAATCGACAATTATTCTCCTATGGCAGTTAATTTGTTTCAGTCACATGGTTCAAAACAGAAAGGAAACGATTCAATGAACTCCATGAACAGCACATTTGTTTCAGCAACCGCAACCAGCAATACAAGGAAGAATCTCATGAACGGAAATAGCGTTGAAAACCTTGATTCCAAAATCGAAAATCTCATCCGGAATGCTTCGCTTGCGGAGCGTGTTCGTGACTTCGTGCGTCGCAAATGGCACGAACTCAGGCAACAGAAGCTGAATATCATGGTGACCGGTGCGACGGGGAGTGGTAAAAGCTCCACAATCAACGCCATGTTCAACATGGGGGAAGCGAAAGTCGAGGAAGTGGCCACGGTCGGAACTGGCCCTGATCCCGAGACGATGGGCATCGTCAAATATGAAATCGGCAACCTGACGCTCTGGGACAGCCCCGGACTGGGCGACGGGAGAGAGGCCGATGTCCGTCATGCCCACAACATCATCGAGAAGCTCAATGAACGCGATGCAGAGGGGAACTACCTGATTGACCTGGTGCTGGTCGTCATCGACGGCAGCACACGCGACCTCGGGACGTCCTTCGAGCTGATCAACAAAATCATCATCCCGAATCTCGGCGAGGACAAGGAACGGCGCATTCTGGTCGCAGTCAACCAGGCCGATGCGGCAATGGGCGGACGCCACTGGAACTACGAGGAGAATTGCCCAGACGCAACGCTGGTCAGGTTTCTGGACGAGAAATGCGAGTCCGTGCGTCGCCGCATTTACGAGGGGACCGGCGTGGACGTGCCCCCGATCTACTATGCCGCCGGCTACAAGGAGGAAGGCGGTGTGCAGGAGCGTCCATACAATCTGACCAAGCTCCTCTGCTTCATCCTGGAGCATATTCCCCCCAGGAAGCGGCTGGTCGCGACCATGAATGTCAACAGTGCGCCGGAGATGTGGCAGGCCAATGACAGACAAGGGTACAGCCAGAAGTGCCAGAGGCTCACCGTGGAGGGCGTGACCTCCTGGATGGCGGCTGGTGCCGGGCTGGGTGCGGCGGTCGGCAGCCTGTTCCCTGGCATTGGCACGGCGGTCGGCACGGCGGTTGGTACGCTCATCGGCGGCGCCGTCGCCCTTTTCAAGTCATTTTTCAGTTAACGAGAGGAAGAAGACATGGCGCGTGGAGGAGGCCAGCCAGTCATGGGCGGGTTCTCCCCCGTGTCCCAATGTCACTTGCCGACAGGATGCGTATCCATGCCACACTTACTTTGGACAATGTGTTTGCAGAACCTTTAGGGGCATCATGTTAAACCCATTAGCTGATTTCTGGCATATCCTTGCTTTCGACAACAACCAACAACGCCCTCAGCCTGTCTCGGCAGGTTGGGGGCGTTGTATTTTGGTCTCGCGAATCGAACTAGCCAGAGGGCATGAATGAATGCCAAAAACTTTGTCAGTCTGGCATCTTTTTTTTGTAACTATTCAGCACCCTAGGCTACTTCAATCCGCGAGGCCTGAGGCCTCGCTGGCAAGTTGGGGCCTTTATTCCCGGCACACCTGGTTTCTGTGGCTGAGCTGCTAAACAAGGGCAGTGGTTCTGAACAGTTACCTTTTTTTCAAAAAAAACGCAGTTTTGCCGGAAAGACGGCACATTGGTCTCTTATATGTCGTGGAGAGGCAAAAAGAAGATTGCCAATCCTGTGAAATGCAGCATCAACACAAAGGAACGTGCATGAAAAACGCGGTTTGGTTCATTTTTGGTGGTCTGTTGATTTTGGTCGCTCTGGGACGCATTGCCATAAAGCGCACCGTGCCAGGACAGGGAGGCTTCTGGAAACAAGTCGTGACGGAAAAGGTGCTGCACAGCCGCGTGAAGCAAGAGGTTGACAAGGCGTTGAAGAATCTCGACTGTCAGAATCAACAGGCTCTGCGGGATTTCCAGGCGTCTCTTGACAGGGTGGTGGATTCCCCCATCAATGACGCCATCGGCGAGATTCCGAACATCGCGGATGATTTTTCCTCTGCAAAATTCCTTTGGCATTTAGCTAAAAACAGTGCAAAGGACAAGCTAAAGGGCAGTAATGAAGTCCAGCTTCAATTTGCGCGTTTGCTTGAGAAACGTTATACCGACAACTGCAAGCTGGCCATACAGGGTACGGAAGAGGCACTTCTGAAACTGAAGGAGCGGCTGGAGAACAATCAGGCGACTTTCCAGGCTGCGCTGCTTGCCTCGCCGGAAAACGTGGATGTGACCTCCGGGAAGATTCAAATGCAGGAGTTGCTTGAGCAGAAGCTCACTGAAGCTGAAGGTCTGGCGAATGAACAGGCGTCCTGTGCCTTTGACGCGAGCGTGACTGGAACCCTAGAGGTCCTGTTTCTCCGGCAGACCATCGCGCTGTTCAAACGCCTGCTTGCAGCTGGTGGAGCCAGGATATCCGCCGCCGCCTCAACAGGCGCCGGCCTGGCTGCCGCAGACGGGCCCCTGCCATTGGGGGACATTGCGGGAGTCGCATTCACTGTCTGGAGCGTGGGCAGCTTGGGGAAAGACCTCCTCATGATGAAACGCTCTCTTCCTACCAGGCTCGCTGGTGCGCTGACGGATGGCGCAACCCAATTGAAGCAGTCTCTCAGGGCTGACGCCATTGCGTCCGCTGAAGAGATGCTTCTGAAAGTACAGGGGCATTCCCAAGCGCAAGCCCAAACCCTTTTGAGTGTCAAATAACCTTGTCTTGTCCATTTAACAACAGGAGATTACGATGAAAAAAATCCACTGCCTTGTCATTGTCATGCTTTGCCTTGCAACCGTTCTTTCCGCAGGGCCGGCCACTCGCGGAGTTGTGAAGACCTTGGAAATCATCGGCAAAGGAGGGAAGGCGGCCAGCCGTCCCGCATCCAAAGCCATGGGAAAAACCGTATTGAAAAATGCGGTCAAGCAGACGGCTTCCTCTGCTGACGATATTGGCAAAGGTCTTGTCAAAACCACGTCCTCGTCCGCAAAGAAGCTTGCCAGCGGGAGTGATGATGCCGCGAAATTGCTGGTTGAACCCGCCGTGCAAGCTGCTGGAAAGCGTGGAACGCTGAAGATGGCTACCCAGATTGGCCAGTCCGCTGCCAAGGCGAAATTGGCTCAACCAGGCCTGGCGAGCAGGGTTTTGCGTGAGTTCGGCGATGACCTGGGGGTGAAGTTGATCAAACAGAATCCGGATGATGCGTTTCGTCTGGCGGGATTGGCTGCCAAGGCTGATTCCCCTGCCACAAAGAAACTTCTGGTGGATGCCTATTCTCGTTCGCCTAATCGAAAACTGTTTCTGGAATCGTTGAATGCCAAGAATATTCTGGCTTTTGGTTTGAGCGCAGGTGTCGTAGCCGCTGCCTATCGGACATCTGGCGGTCTTGCCAACGGGATAGAGAAAAGCATGGAGAATGTGTCGCATGTTGCTCCGCATACCATGGCCTGGTCTGGTGCCATCGCCATTTCCGTCATGGGCCTGGTGCTGCTGTGGCCAGTTCGTCGTGCTCTTCAATGTATCCTGCCGGCAAAAAAGGAATGTCAGCCACCAGAAAAAGAGAATGTTTAGAGGAAAGCAGACCGTTTTTGCCAAAAAATACAGTCACGCCGGAAAAACAGAGAATCATTAACTTATAGGCAGTAGAAGAACGCAGCTTCCCCATCCCGAAAAACAGAACAAAGGAGACGTAAGAATGAGCTTTTTTGATAGTTTGATGCCTTCATCCCGTGGAAACCAGATGGAAAACCTTATCGGTCTCGCCTTTGGCGCCGGTGTAATTGGGATTCTGGCTGCTGGAGCAATAGCACTTGCCAAGGACGCGGAATGCGACGACAAGCTCAAGCGTCAAAATCGGAAGTGGAAAAACAGGATGAAAGGCGTGAACCATTCCTGGGAGAAGAGAGTGGTGCGTATGATGGAATATCGCGATCGAAACCGTTGAGATGCGAATGCCCTTCATCGAATTGCCAGTCTTTCTTCAAGTAACGGGAGGAATACCATGAGGTACGATTTCAGCCAGTACCGGGTTGCCGACATGGAGCACAGGCTTCGCGTCGCACGCTTTCGTCCGCTTGACGTCATGGTGGCTGGTGTCAC
>JAFRLP010000663.1 GCA_017431185.1 Victivallales bacterium
AACTGAACATGACATGCCGAGCGTGAGTCCCCAACTTGCCCGCGAGACCTTCAGGCCTCGCGGTTTGAAGTAGCCTGGGTGTGCTGAATAGATACGATTTTGACAGGCATTTTCCCTTCATTTCCATAAAAAACCTCAATCCACCATCCCACCATGTTTGACATCACATTTCCCAGAAACGGAGCTATCCTGAACCACAATTACGGACACGAAACAGCCGATGGACTCGCCATCGAGGTGCGCGGACAAGGCGGAGTCACTGGACCAGTGCGAGTCAATGGCGTGCTCGCCGATTTCGACGGAACGGGCTTCTCCGCCACCGTGACGCTGAAAGAGCAGTTCAACACCATCACCGCCGAACTGGAGGACTCCCGTGGCAAAACCAGACGCGAAATCCAGGTGGTCTGGGACAAGAAGAGTTTTCCACGCTACGATTTCTTCATTGACGACCACAGTTTCTTCCTGACGGAAATCGCCCGCACACGCCCCGCCTCCCTGTTTGACCACTTCTACCTGGCCTTCCTTCGCAGGATGCACCAGGAGTACGGCACGAAATTCACCCTCAATCTGTTCTACCGCAACGACCACGACGCGGACAAGTTCACCCTGGACCAGTTTCCTGACAGTTACCGCTCCGAATGGGAAAGCAATGCCGACTGGCTGCGGCTGGCCTTCCACGCCTATTCGGAATTTCCCGACCGCACATACCAGAACGCCACCGCCGAAACCCTGGCCCGCGACATGGACCTCATTGAGGGCGAGATTCGCCGTTTTGCGGGGGAGCAGACGCTGACTCCGCCTGTGGCGCTCCATTGGGCGATGGCCCGCCCCGAGGCGTTCCACGTTTTCACAGACCGCAATGTCCGCGCCCTTGAAGGGCAATTCATCAATCCACGCACGGGCATTGAGGATGAAGGCAGTCCTGACCTGCTCTGCGACGTCGGGTATTTCCTGAACCTGGACGACTCACGCTACCTGGAAAAGCAGGGGGTCCTGTACGATTTCAAGCATCGTCTCGCCTTCTTCAAGGGCGACTGCACCGCCAACCTCTGGACTTGCCCGCAAATCCAGGACATGGTTGCCCACGCTGCCCAGAGCAGGCGGGAGTTCATCAGCCTGGCCTCCCACGAGCAGTACAGTTTCCCGCACTACTTCAATTACCTGCCCGACCACTCCGAGCGCATGGAAACCGCCATCCGCGATGTGACGGAACGCGGCTACGCCCCCGTGTTCTTCGCCCAGGGCTTCTTCGGCAACACCGCGTGGGGAGAATAAAAAGGGCCGGTTCGCCCATCAGTAACCGTCTTCCTTGTTGGATGCGGGGTCGAATCTGGCATAGCCATCGTGGTTGTAAGCACTGACAATTCGATGAGCGTGAAATGTTTGCTTTGCTTTGGGTTCATTAGTCATTCTCCTTGAGAGTATGGACTGTGGAGCCAGCGTTCAGGACAGTCGTCCATTTGGGCAGAATCCATTCCCTGGCCTCACGGATATTTTTGGCAGCCAGAAGAATGGTCTGGCAAGCCATATCAAAATGCGGGATGCGCAGAAAAGTGTAATGCGGAAGCAATCCAGCAAAGGTGACTCCGCTGGCAATGCCAGTCATCTGGAAATCCGTCCCGACCAACAGATGCTCCTGCATGGCGGCCTCATAAACGAGAGGCGTGCAATCCGTCTGGTCACAGAAAAGGAACGCACCGCGATGCCTGCGCAGGAAGTCGCGCAGTGGCTTTCCGACAATCCGACACTTTTCAGGCAGCAGCAGGACATCCTCTTTCTTGCAGGACACCCCAATCTGTCTCGCATTGTTCACAAAGGTCGTCACCCTCACATGATGCTGGCGCGAGTCACTGGTGATGACTCCCGCGAAATGACATCCAGTCCCACGCAACAGCGCCAGCAATTGATTATCCGCGTCCTCGCGGTCATAGTCGATGGCATAAATGTTAGGCGTGTCCTTGTACCACGTCGGCTGCTGGCCACCAATGAAGCAGATGGTCGGCCGTGTCTCCGCTGACAACCGCTGCAAGGCGCTCAACTGCTTGCCCAAAAAGATGACCATATCAAACTGCTCCAGCATCGCGGCCTGCAATCGCAAAGTAACCTCGTTGGGGTTTTCCTCAAAATAGCGGAACTGCATATTGACTCTGAACTCGGAGGCAGCATGGCAAACCCCCAGATAAATCTCGGTCAAGATGGCCTCGCTCTCCCGCAAAGGAAGCGAATGCGGAAAACTCTTTTCGGGAAACGCCAGGCAGCAGGCCAGACGACGCTGAGCCGAGGAGACTTGCCTCGACACAAACATCCCGCGATTCGGGAAATGCTCCAGCACACCCTCCGCCTTCAGCATGTCCAACGCCCTGAGCACCGTCACCGGACTGACCCCGAATTCCGCAGCCAATGCGCGAACCGTGGCCATCCGATGCCCGCAGACATACACGCCCGCCTCGATCCGCTCACGCAGAATGCGGCAGATTTGCTCTGGAATTGACGCATCGGCATCCTTGTGCAGTTTTGATCCAGCCATGCTTCGCCCCGTTTTGTTACACTATGTTACATTATACACCCGTTTTCCGGATATTGCAAGCGACACCCCTGTTTTTTTCCAAAAAGTGGCGGCGGCGTCCGTAATGCCTCAGTCTCTGATACTGTCCAGAAGCCGTGTTGGCCGCGCTCCGCGCGGTCAATATCAGTCACTGAGGCATTACCGGCGTCCCCGCCGCCGTTTGCGGGAAGGCCGTCGTCACAGCAGACTGCGCAGTTCCTCCAGGGAGAGGCGTGGCTGGTCTCCGTCGGCGCCCGCTCCATCAATGACGGAGGAGAAGAGTTCCCTTTTTTGCTGGACGATGGCGAGCACCTTCTCTTCGATGGAGTCCTGGACAATGATGCGGTAGGCGAACACGGGCTTGTCCTGTCCGATGCGGTGCGTGCGGTCAATGGCCTGGCTCTCGGCCGCAGGATTCCACCAGGGGTCAAAGAGGAAGACATAATCCGCCCTGGTGAGGGTAAGTCCAGTGCCGGCGGCCTTCAGGCTGAGCAGCAGGACAGTGGGTTCCCCACTGCCATTGAACTCCTCCACAATGGCCGAACGTTTGGTCAGCGGAGTTTCCCCAGTGATGGAGGCATGGCGGATTCTCTCCGTGTCCAGGCGCCTGGCGATCAAATCCAGCAGGGATGTGAATTGGCTGAACACCAGGACGGAATGTCCGCCCGCCAACAAATCGGCCAGGCGCTCCAGCAGGAAGTCAACCTTCGGCGAGGCAGGGATATTTTCCCCCGCAAGCAATAGTTCAGGGGCACAGCAGAAACGCCGCATCCGCGTGATGGCGGCAAAGACGCCGGGGTATCCGCCGGCCATCGCCTCGCCTTTGGCACGCGCCATCTCCCGGTCATACAACACGCGCAGATCCGGCGACATCTCCACCCGAATCGTCTCCTCTGTGCGGGGAGGCAGTTCCGGCGCGACCATTGCCTTGGAACGGCGCAGCATCACCAGCGACAGGATGCGACGCAGGCGCGCCAGCCCATTGGCCGTGGAGGACGCCACCTCGAAACCGACCTTGTCCCCGCACAGGCCCGGATTCAGGAAATCCATGATTGACCACAGATCACTCAGGCGATTCTCCAAAGGGGTTCCCGTCAGCGCCAGCCGATGTTCCGTGTCCAGGGCGCGAACAGCCGCCGTGGTCTGCGCCTCGGGATTCTTGATGGCCTGCGCCTCGTCCAGGATGACATATTGGAGATGGCAGTTGACCAGAAAACCGATATCCGCCCGCACCAAAGCATAATGGGTGACCAGAAGTCGATTGCGGGAATCCTCCACGATTGCCTTGCGCTTTTCGGGCGTCCCGCGCAACGCGGCCACAGGCAGTTCCGGCGTAAACCGCCGGCATTGCTGCACCCAGGTGTCGATGACCGAGGCGGGACAGACCACCATGGCGCGAAAATCCCTTGGGGAGTGCATGAAAAAAGAGTCCAGCATGGCCAGCACCTGAAGGGTCTTGCCAAGTCCCATGTCATCGGCGAGGATGGCGCCGACCCCGTAGCGGCAGCAGTCCGCCAAAAAGCGAACACCCGTTTTCTGATAGGGGCGAAGCACACCTTCAAGGCCGTCTGGCAAGGCGGGCAGGGGCGGAAAAGTCTCCTTCCTCAACCGCTGAACCAGAGGCACGGAGCGGTCTTCCCAATTCAAGGCCATGCTGGTCTGGAGGCGCTCAACCCTGCTCTTGGCCTCGTCGCGCAACATCAGGGTGGGCCGTCCGTCCAGCCCCTCGTCCATCAGCGCAGTCATGGCACGGGCTGCGGACTCCTTGTCCAGGTACAGCCAGTTGCCCCCCGACGTCTGCAGATACGGGTTGTTGACTGCGGCAACCCGCTTCAGGTCATCAAAGTTCAGCCGTTGGCCGCCGCAGCGACAATTGGCAGAGAGTTCGACAAAGGCGCTTTGCTCACGCAGTTCCAGGGAAAAGGAGACGGGGGCGGCACGCTCGGAGAGCATTCCCCTCAAAGGCAGGTCCGCCCGCTTTTCGATGGATTCCGGCGCCTTCGTCCAGAACGACCGCAGACGCCGTGCATTGTCAGTGTTCGCGGTCAAAGTCAGGACGCCGCTGCCCGCATGGGCCTGGCTGGTGGCCAGCAGTTCCCTGACCTGCGCAGAGAGTTCCGGCAGTCCCTCGCTGCTGTGGGTGGTGATGGTGAAGCGCCAGCCTTCCTTGCGAATGGAGGAAAGGGCGCCTTGCGCGGACTGCAGCGGCACGACATTGGCTCCCCTCTTGAGCGACACCGTGAAGTCCCCCATGGCGTTGACACCCCCCTCCAGCCGCAGCCTGTCGGGGGATTTCACGAGTTTGACGCAAGGCCCCGGTTCAATCAGGTCGAGCCGTCCCCCCAGGATGGCGGGCAGGCGCTGGCAGACGTCATTGCGCTTCAGGACGCAGTTGCGGTAGGCAAAATTCCTTTCCAGCAGTTCCCAGGGCACCGGACATGCAAAGGACTCGATTTGCGTTCTGGCCAAAAAGTGGGATGGGTCATCCCGAATCAATTTCTGAATCTGATGGTAATGAAGCCGTTTCCCATCCGCAAAATAGAACAGCGCCCCGACGCCAATCTCCTCCCCTGAGTCGTAAAGCGCGAAGGCCAATCGCCGCGGCACCGGCACAGAACACTCATTGAGGGGTTTCCTGCTGTCGCGGTCAATGAACCTGCCGGGCACATTCTGCCAGCGCTTCATCCATTCCAGAAAAACGTCCTTCGTCAGTCGAAGGGCGCGCTGTTCGCTCAGCGAGCGCCAGTCCATCTTCTGAAGCGTCGGGTAAACCCAGCGCAGAAAATCGCGGTCAGCCTGACCCCATTTGACCAGGGCAGGACGATCCGGCGTCTCCTTGACGATTTCATACGCCAGATTGCGCAATCTGGCCAGGGAAACCATGCTATGCTCCCCGTCGATTGCCAGGTCAAACATTACCGCCAGCGTGCCGGCATCCCCATGAAAACTGGTCTGCACCTCCAGCCTGCCCTCGTTTTTCCTCGCCTGGATGTTCTCCGGAGCAAACAGGGGCAAAGCGCTGCTTCGCGGAGAAACGCCACGCACCACCTTGGGAATGTTCACAGGGGACTGCACAGGCGGATGCGAGACGGCGGGCGGGCGCGGCGGCGCCACCGTCACTCCCTGGGCTCTCTGAATGGGCATCTCCCAGCCCCTCATCCGACACGCCTGCTTGAGCAGGCAGTGCGCCAGGTAAGCATGGCAGCAGGGGGGAGGCGCGCCGCAGCGGCACAGGCTTGTCCACACCCCATTGTCCAGCCGCCAAGTGACCATCTGCGCGCCCAGGGACGCACGGTACGTCCTCTCCCCCCACATCAGGTTGGCCTGCGGCAACCGGCTGTACATCGAGAGGGCGACGCTGCGCAGGCCACGGGAAAAGAGGGCCTCAATGTCTGCCTCCGTCAGCCATTGCGCCAGCCAGACCGGCGGGGTCTCTGGAAATTGCAGGTCAGTCATCGCTCAAATAGCGCAAGGCGCCGGACATCACGGCTGTGCCAGCGGCACCAGCCGCCATCACCAAAGGACGATTCTCTGGGGTGACGCCCCCCAGGGCATACACGGGAACCTTCACCGCCTGACAGACCTGGCGAAGAAACTCCACGCCCCTCGCAGGAACGCCTGGTTTGCACTCCGTGGGGAAGATGTGGCCAGCGGCAAGGTAGGTACACCCTAGCGAGGCGGCCTCGCGCGCCTCCTCCACGGAATGGCAGGAACCTCCCAATACCCGAAACCACCTGCGGTGGCGTTCCTGCAAATTGCGCAGAACCGGCATGGGCAGATGGATGAAGGGATGTCCCAAATCCAGCGCGACCCGCGTGTGGGCATGCAGGATGCATGAAGTCCCGTGCCTGGCGCAGATGGCCACAGCCTGCTTCGCCAAACTCAGGTACTCCGCCTCCGTCAAATCCTTTTCGCGCAGAATAAGCCCGCGTGGACGCAACGCGGCCAGCCTCTCCAGGGTCTCCAGAAAATCCCCCTGGCAAAGATGACGGTTGGTGATGAACAGCTCGTTGTCCATGCAGGTCATCGGCGCAACTACAGGTACAGGTAGTCGTTGAGGACGGGCTGAAGCCCCTCGCCCTCCATGTCACGGTACATCGCCTTCAGGCTTCGGCCATCGGCAATCTCAAACTGCTCATCCCCTTCCTCCTTCCCCTCTTTGCCAGTGTATTTGCTCTCGTGGTCGCCAATGCCCGTGGAGACTCCCGCGGAAATCTTGGTGGCCGCGATTTTGGCGATGCCATTGCGGAAACTGGCGCTTTCCCGCGAAGAGACGGTGATGCCCGCAAAGGGCAGGAAGATGCGGTACGCGCACAGAATCTGGCACAGTTGACGCTCATGCACATCCAGCGGATTGATGGCTGCGTTATTGACAATCGGACGCAGGCGCGGGCACGACAGGGACATCTCCGCATGGGGATACTTTCGCTGGAGAAAATGCACGTGCAGCCCCGTCGCCAGGGCGTCCTTGCGGAAGTCCGCCAATCCCAGAAGCGCCGAGAAGCCGCAGCCGCGCATCCCCCCCATCAGGGCGCGTTCCTGCGCGTCGAAGCGATAAGGCCACACCCTCTTGTGCCCGGCCAGATGGAGTTGCTCGTAGCGGGTGGTGTCGTAGGTCTCCTGAAAGACGGTGACGTAATCCACGCCCTTTTCGTGCAGATGGCGGTACTCGTCCACATTCAGGGGATAGACCTCGACCCCGACCATGCGGAAGTACTTGCGCGCCAGAGCGCATGCCTCGCCGATGTACTCCACCCCGCTCTGCGCACGGCTTTCCCCCGTCAGGATGAGGATTTCCTCCATCCCCGACTTGGAGATGACCTGCATCTCATGTTCCATCTGCCCCATGTCCAGCCGCATCCTGCGGATGTGGTTGTAGCAGTTGAATCCGCAATAGACGCAGTAGTTCTCGCAGTAGTTGGCGATGTACAACGGCGTGAACAAATAGACGGTGTTGCCGAAATGGCGGACAGTCTCCCGCCGCGCCCTGGCCGCCATCTGCTCCAGGAACGGCTCCGCCGCAGGGGAGAGCAGCGCCTGAAAATCCTCAATGGTGCAGTTCTCATGCTCCAATGCGCGCAGCACCTCCCTGGCGGTGAATTGTTCGGGCGCGTACTCCCCTACCCTGCTCATCACCCTTTCACGGATATCCGACTGGATGACCTCCATTCCAGGAAGGTACTCCATGATGCTCCGCCTGGAGCCCGGGTCATTCTCCAAGGCGTGCTTCTTCGCCAGCGCTTCCGGCGAAAGATATTCGGAATCCACAAAATACTGGTTGTCCATGTTCGAGAAAAAAATATTGGGCGATGCGCGACGCGAAAGCGGCGCGCGTTGCCGGAATAGTGGTGGGTGGAAAGCGTGGGGGGCGGGTCGGAGGCGGAGGCGCCGCGTTCGAGGACGCGGCCCAGGCCGGCGAGCCAGGCGGCGCGCCCAGCGGCGATGGCGTTGCGGAAGGCGGTGGCCATCAGGGGAATGTCGCCGGCGGTGGCGAGGGCGGTGTTGGCCATGACGGCTGTGCAGCCCATCTCCATTGCCTCGCAGGCCTGGGATGGACGTCCGATTCCAGCGTCAACGATGACAGGCAATTCGATTTCATTGACGAGTATCTGGATGAATGGCTTGGCCTGCAGTCCCTGGTTGGAGCCGATGGGGGCCCCCAAGGGCATGATGGCCGCGGCGCCCGCCTTGCACAGGTCACGGGCGGCCATCAGGTCAGGGAACATGTAGGGCAGAACGACGAACCCGTCGTTCGCCAGGATTTCCGTCGCCCTGATGGTCTCCAGGTTGTCTGGCATCAGGTACTTGGTGTCCCGCATGATTTCAATCTTGACGAATGTCCCGCAGCCCATTTCGCGGGCCAGCCGGGCGATGCGCACCGCCTCGTCGGCGTTGCGCGCCCCCGAGGTGTTGGGCAGCAAGGTCACGCCCTTGGGTATGTAGTCCAGGATATTCTCGTGCTCTGCCGTGTTGGCACGGCGAACAGCCAGGGTGATGATTTCCGCGCCGGCGTGCTGGACGGCCGCCTGGATGAGACCCATGGAGTATTTTCCTGACCCCAGAATGAAGCGTGAGGTGAAACGGTGTCCCCCCAACTCAAATGTGTCATTGTCTTGCATGTGCGTTCTATTCGGTTGTCGGTAGTGTGATGAGACGAAGGATGGCCAGCGCCTGGTGGGCGGCGCACAGCAGAACACGGGCGGAGAAGAGCGGCGCGCCACCCGCCACGTCGCTCACGCCATCGCCGCAGAGGATGAGGCGTCTGCCGATTTGACGGGTGCGGATGAGGTTGCCCTCCCCCAGTCCCGCCATCCCGTTTCCCGCGACAAGCCAGGCATCGGGAAAGCAGGCGAGCACGGTGTTGACCAATGTCGCCTTGGCCTCGGCACAGTCAAAGGCCTCGCAGATGATGGGGAAGCCCGCCAAAAGCGCAGGGATGTTCTCCTCGGTCAGCCGCACGTTGGTGGTCGAAACCAGGCAGCAGGGCGCAAGTTCCGCCAACGTTTCCGCAAGGGCCTCCGTCTTGGGACGCCCCAACTGCCGTGGGAAATACTGCTGCCGATTGAGGTTGGAGAGTTCCACGCAATCGAAGTCAAAGAGATGCAGCGCCCCGACTCCGGCGCGCGCCAAGGCGATGGCGACGTTGGAGCCAAGCCCGCCCAGTCCGCACACGGCCACCCGGGCGGTCTCCAGCCTGGCCTGGTTCTCCTCGCCTTGACGGGCAGCCAGGGCCTCGCGCAGCACCTGACGGGTAACCATTTCAGCCGCCTCCGACAAAACTGACCACCTCCAGGACATCCCCGTCCTGCAAGACGGTCTCCGCGTATTTGGCTTTGGGAACGATTTCGCCGTTGCGCTCCACGGCAACCCTCTGCAAGTCGTATCTGGCCTCGGCCAAATACGCAGCCACGGTCTTGCCGGAAGCCTCGTGTTGTGTTCCGTTGATGGTGACCATATCGGTTGGATGAAAAAAGGGCGGAAATCCCAACGGGGGGAATCTCCGCCTGACGGCGTTCTTCTTCCCTACGTTGGCATAATCCAATTCAGGTCTGGCGGGTCGAAGTCCAAAACTTCCTCTCAGGCTGTGCGACAGCCTCCCCGAGAAGACGTTGCAAATGCTACAATGTATTCTAATATAACCCTGTTTTTCGAAAAAACAACCCGCTGGACACCGCTAACGCCGCTAATGCCGCGAACTCAGCGTTGATGATTTCACCGCATCAAACAGCCTCTCACACCAGGAAGGGCTGCTTGTTGACGCGGTGGACGAGAATCTCGTCCACAACGGCATTGCCCCGGTTCTCCAACAGGAAAAGAACGATGTCGGCAATCTCCTCGGGGAGAATCATTCCGTCGGGGGTCAGGTCGGGGCGGGAGAGTTTGACCATGTCCGTATAGACGCCGCCCGGCGCGATGGCGTGGACGCGGATATTGTCCCGATAGCATTCGGCGGCCAGGCTCTTGGTGAAGCCCAGCAAGGCGTGTTTGGAGGCGGAATAGGCGCTCTGCAACGGATAGCCCGCATGGGAGGTGACGCTGGCCAGATTGATGATGCTGGCGGCGCTGGACTTCCGCAGGTACGGCAGGCATTTCTGCGTCAGAAAGAAGGGCGTCCGCACATTGATGTCCATGATGGAGTCGTACTCCTGCGGAGTCACGTCGGCAAACGGCGTGTTCTGGGCTGCCCCGGCGTTGTTGACGAGCACATCCACACCTCCGAAAGCGGAGACAGCCCGGGCAACCATGTTGTCCAACTGCGTCAGGTCGGTCAGATTGCCTGGAATGGCGAGGCACTCCGTATGCCGGCTCACCAGCTGGCGCGTCGCCTCCAGTTTGGCCAGGTTGTTGCCGCCAAGCAAGGCCAGCCTCATCCCGCATTGCGCCAACCGAAGGGCGATGGCACGGCCAATGCCGCCGCCAGCGCCTGTAATCACCAGTATCTTGCCTGTCAAATCCTGCTTCATGTCACTTCACCATTGTTTTGACGGCGGCGGGGAC
>JAFRLP010000664.1 GCA_017431185.1 Victivallales bacterium
GGGCGGGGTCACCTTCTCCGCCTGGACTCCGAGAATCTCCGACACCTGGGCAAGAACCTCGTTGCTCATGGAGGGGCAGAGACCTGGTTTGGCCTGCCCTGCGGCCATGGCTGCCGCGTAGGCGTTGCATCCGGCAAAACCGCAGCCGCCACAGTTGGCCCCTGGCATAAGGGGGGCGATGGCCTCCAGTCTGGGGTCGGGCTTGACACCGAAAAAATGCACGACCAAACCAATTGCCAAGGCGAGGCAAAGGCCTGTTGCTGTCAGTATGATAACGGAAATCATGGTGTTTTCCTAATGTGACGGTTTGGCGTAAATGGGATTGGGATGGTTCAGCCGCCTAGGCCAGAGAAGCCGGAAAAGGCCATGGCAAGAATGCTGGCGGTCAGCAGGGCGATGGCGGCGCCTTTCAGGGGGGCTGGAACCCGGGCCAGTTCCAGTTTCTCGCGCACGCTGGAGAACAGCAGAAGCGCAAGGGCAAAGCCTATGGCCGATGCGCAGCAGAACACTGCCGATTTGACCACGCTGTACATTTCGTCCGCGCAGATGATGGCGGAGCCCAGCACGGCGCAGTTCGTGGTAATCAATGGCAGGTAAATGCCAAGGGCATTGTAGAGGGGACGGGAGATGCGCTGCAGCAGAATCTCCACAATCTGCACCAGCGCCGCGATGACCAGGATGAAGATGATGGTGCGCAGGTATTGGATGCCAAAAGGCAGCAGCAGATAACGGTTGACCAGCGCGGTCACCAGGCCTGAAAGTGTCATGACAAAGATGACGGCGCCGCCCATGCCCAGGGCTGTGCTGGTTTTCTTGGAGACCCCAAGGAAGGGACAGATGCCCAGGATTCGGCTCAGCACAAAATTGTTGACCAGGATGGCGCCCAATACCAGGCTGACGTATTCGCCTATCATTGATTTATCTCCTTTTCTACTGGAAAAAAACGATTTTGCTCGAAAACATTCGTTAATTTACCACATTTGCTCGAAATTGCAAGCAAGGGGAACTTGAAAAAAAGACAAAAAGCGGAATGGCCGCATAACGTAGCGGCTGCGTGAGGTGGCGGCGGCGTCCCCGCCGCCGAAGTGCGTGGCGGCGGCGTCCCCGCCGCCGAAGTGCGTGGCGGCGTCACGAGTCAGAAGTCCGCGAAATCCAGTATGGCGTTCCAGTTTTCCAGGGCGATGCTGTGTGGAGCCTTGCGCAGATAATAGGCGAGATTGCCCGCCTGGGAACGCAGCAGTTGGGCTGGCGGTGGCGGCTTGGGAGGCATTGCGTCTCCGTCGCCCCAGGCAGACGAGGCCATTTGCAGCGCCAGGTATTCCCCGAGCGGGTCGGCGTACGAGTCCTCAGTGGCGCTGATGACCATCAGCCGTCTGGGGGCGATGGCGGCCATCAGCCAATGCTGGTCAACGGGGAACAGCTCCTCGTGGCGGACATATTTTCGGAAGGAGGCCCTTGTCCAGTGCGGATTCCAGAAGTCAATCCATTCATAGCTTTCGCCAAAATTACGGTGGCTCAGTTTGGCTCCCAGCGTGCCGGAGCAGTTGGAGATGACCAGGGAGATGCGCGGGTCGTTGGCGCCTGCCCATAAGGCTGTCTTGCCCAACCGCGAATGGCCCAGCACGGCAATCTTTGCACGGTCAATTTCAGGCTGCCCATACAGGCAGTCGATTCCCCGCATCACACCCCAGGCCCATGCGCTGATGGCGCCGCTTGCGCGGTTGGGCGACTCCCATTCCTCCTCCGTGTGGAAGAGACGCATCACGCTGTCCTGGAAAACTCCTGCGGGACGGTCCGGGTAAATGTCGAAAAAGCCGATGGTGGCAACCGCACAGCCGCGACGCAAGGTGTTCTCAATCTCCCAGCGGTCAGCCAAGGAGCCGCGTGTACTTTCATCATAGCGGCTGTCGTGATAGCGCAGTTTGCTGATGGGCAAATCCCCATAGCGTTGAAACGGGATGAACGTGACACCAGGGTCAGGGGTCACGCCCAGATTGCCGCGAAAGTTCAGTCCGAAGAACACCCCGACCGGCTTTTTCGCATGCGCTGGCAGGTACAGCAGCATTCGCAGTGTCTGCTGCTCATTGCGCTGGCGGCAGAGCAGGGAAATCTCACGGCGAAGCCCCAGCCCACCAAAGGCAGTACCCTCGGATGTGACCCGGAATTCCAGGTCTTCACAAGGCGGCGGGATGACTCCGTACACCTCGTCCGTGAAAGGCTGGAGCAGCTCTTCGCGGGTGTGCCCAGCGGCGGGGGGCAGGGTGGCGAGACAATCGGGGCGCACCA
>JAFRLP010000665.1 GCA_017431185.1 Victivallales bacterium
GACATTCCCAAGCGTGACACCCCCGCCTTTCTGCTGGTGGCGGAGCAGATTGAGAAGCCTGGCAACCTGGGGACCATGCTGCGCTCCGCAGACGCCGCAGGCGTGGATGCGCTGGTCTTGTGCGACCCCCGCACGGACATCTGGAATCCCAATGTCGTGAGGGCCAGCACGGGCGTGCTGTTCAGCATGCCCATCCCCGAATGCTCCTCCCGGGAGGCGCTCGCATATCTGAAGGGGAATGGAATCCGCATCGTGGCGACCACTCCCCATGCCGAGAAACTGTTCACCGAGGTGGATTTGACCGGCCCTGTCGCCATGGTGGTTGGGTCCGAACAGGTCGGACTCAGTTCACAGTGGATGGACAATGCGGATTTGCTGGTTCGCCTTCCCATGATGGGGGCTGCCGATTCCCTCAATGTGGCAACCGCCACCACCATTGCGCTCTACGAGGCGCTGCGTCAGCGCATCGCGGCTGGAGTGGTCACCGTGCCTGCCCCTGCGCCCGATGAGTGCCAGCGCGCCTACAACCCACCCGACTATGAAAATCTTTGATACGCATACCCACGTCTTTCCAGACAAAATCGCCCACGCCGTCCTGGCGCATCTCCAGGAGAAATCCCAGGGCATCCCCGTCTTTACGGATGGGACTTTCGCCGACCATCAGGCCAAGGCCCTTGCCGCAGGGCACACGGGATGGATGAACTGCCCTGTGGTGACTCGACCCGGACAGTACGCCTCCCTCAACCGCTGGGTGGCCGAACACAACCATTGGCCCGCGCTCTCCTTGGGGGGATTGCATCCTGACGACGGGGACATTCCCGGCATCCTCCACTCCATTCAGGATTTGGGTCTGTACGGGGTCAAACTTCATCCTGAATACCAGGAGTGCAATGTGCTGGAGGAGCGGATGGAGAAGGTCTGGACTTCCTGCGAGGAGATGGGGCTTCGCGTGCTCGTCCATGGCGGGAATGACATCGGCTTCCGCCCCCCATTCCATTCGCGTCCTGCGGACTTTGTGGAGGTGATGCGCCGTCATCCGGCCTTGAAACTGGTTGTGGCGCATCTTGGCGGGTGGAACGATTGGGATGAGGTGGAGGCGGTTCTGGCCGGCACGGATGTGCTGATGGACACCTCCTTCGCTCTTCCATTCCTGAAGGAGCCTGCCCAGTTCCTGCGCATCATCCGCAAGCATGGCGTGAATCGTGTGCTCTTTGGCACCGACTCACCGTGGGACGATTTGGCGAAAGCCGTTGAGCAGGTGCGCTCCTGCGGCTTGACGGAGGCGGAGCAGACCGCCGTTTTCTGGGACAATGCCGCGCAGTTCTGGGGATTTCCGCAATGAGCGACCGCAATGCCTGGCTTGCCTTGGATGACCAATCTTTGCTGCGGCTCTGCCGTTGCGAGGCATGCCGCGGAACAGGGCCTGGCGGGCAGAAGCGCAACAAGACCTCGACGGCGATTCGCCTGGTGCATCTGCCCACCGGCATTGCGGTTGAGGATGATGCAACCCGCTCCCAGCATCAGAACCGTGATGGCGCGCTCCGCAAGCTGCGTCTGCAATTGGCCATGGAGTTGCGGGAGGAGCCAGTAGCGGATTGCGGTCCCATGCCGTCGGAAAAGGCACGTCAGCCTTTTTGGGTGGCGGTTGCCCTGGACGCATTGGAGAACTGTGGCTTTCGCATCGCGGAGGCCGCCGCGCTGATGGGGCTTTCCACTGCCAGGCTGGGCAAGGATTTGTCGCGCATTCCTTCCTTGTGGCAGAAGGTCAATTCCGCACGGGTGGAACGCGGAATGGAACGTCTGAGATAGTTGACTAGAAAACACCTTTGAGATAATCCTTTGCTGTACTCGGCGGACATCAAACAGAATCTGCGCTTGCTGACCAGGCTGGACAAAGGAGCTTTGCTGTGTCAGGGATTGCTGCTGGCCATTGGTGTGCTGTTCATCCATCATGCGGGCATGGATTACGGCGGAACGCCGCCCCGGCGCTGGATGACGCAGGTGGTCTGGATTGGCGTCGGCCTGGGGATTTATGTCGCGACGGCGCTGGCCGACTATCGCAAACTCGGCCCGTACAGTGTTCTGGTTTATGCGGGCGGTGTCGTCCTGCTGGCGCTGACCTTGGTTGTCGGCGCCTCCGTCAATGGCGCCAGATGTGTCATAAAGTTCGGGGATGGTTTGGCTTTGCAGGTCTCCGAGGTCGCCAAGCCGGCTGTTCTGCTGTTTGCGGCCTGGCTGCTCTCCCATCCCCTGTTGCGCTACCTCAGTTTTCCCTCTGAACTGCTATGGGGGGCAATCGCGGCTCCGCCAATCCTGCTCGTGGCCCTGGAGCCTGACTGGGGGACGGCGCTGGTCTATTTCCCGTTCACCTTCGCCATTCTGTTTCTGAACCGCCTGACCTGGAAGGGATGCTGTGGCCTTCTGGTGTGCGCGGTGTTGGCTGCACCTCTCTTGCTGGGGCAGTTGAAGCCCTATCAGAAAATCCGCATTTTCGTCTTTGCCAGAGAACCGCTGGAGACAATTCTCATGCGAATGGAGAAAGGACATCCCGGAGTCGCCGCGTCAGTTCGCCAATGGCTTGACGGTCAGATGGAAAAACTGGAGAAAAGCGGTGACGCGGAGGATGGCTCACCCGTCGCCAAGGACGAACCCAAGATACTGGTCACGCCTTCTCCGACCACGCCTCCGAAATCCTCCCAGCGGGCGGAGGTCAAACGCGAAATTGACGACTGGAACGCCAAGCAGGCGTTTCTGGCGGTTTCGTCCGGTCGGCTGGCGGGCAAGGGGCTTGGCCAGGGGACCATGCACACGCTGGGGTTTCTGCCACGCACTGTCGCCCCCACGGACTTCATCTTCGCGGTCATTGCGGAGGAGACGGGACTGATGGGCAGCGCAGCCGTGCTCCTTCTGCTGCTTGCGGTCATCCTGCTGGCTTGCCGAACCGCCTGGCGGGCGCAGGACGGCTATGGCGCCAGTGTGGCCGTCGGGGCCGCCGTGATGTACATGACCCACGTCTGCATCAATGTCGGGATGTCTGTGGGGTGGGCCCCCATCATCGGCATTCCGTTGCCGTTTGTCAGTTACGGCGGCTCGTTCATGGTGGGGCTCATGGCGGTGGCGGGTCTGGTGCAAAGTGTCCATATCCACACGGAACCCAAATCGAAGGAAGACGCGGAGGGGCTGGATGGGCAGTGACAGGTTGGTCAATCTGGTGTGGGGCTTTCTGGCGCCTCGTCTGGACCGGCGGTTTGCCATTCGGCTGGCCTGCGTGGTGGGCGTCTCCGTGCTGTTTTTCGGGCTGGTGTGCCGTCCCTGCATCATCGATGGGGAGAGCATGACGCCGACCTATCCGTCCAGGGGCTTCGTCTTCTGCTGGCGCCCTGTCTTTTGGCTTCGCAAACCGCGTCGGGGCGATGTGGTGATGGTGCGGTTTGTCGGTCGCAACGTGCTGCTGCTCAAGCGGGTGGTCGCCCTTGCCGGGGATTACGTCGAGTTTCGGGGCGGGCAGCTTTACGTGAACAGTGTCGCGATTCCCGAACCTTGGAATCCGCCGGGGCGCAGCGACTGGAATCTCGAACCGCGCCGGGTGGAGCTTGGCAATGTCTATGTGGTTGGCGACAATCGCTCCATGTCCATTGACGACCATGTTTTCGGGCAGGTTTCCGCCAACCGGCTTGAGGGTGTCCCTGCGTTTTAAGAACAGGAGAGAAACATGACGCTGAAGAAGATTCTGTTTGCTTTGCTGGCGCTGGCTGTGATTGGCGGCGTATGCTGGTGGCTGTTCCATGAGGATGAGGAGACCAGGGTGCGTTCCCGTTTCCACGTTCTTGCGGAGGCTGTCGGCAAGCAGGCTGGGGAGGCGAACCACACCACGGCGTACAAGGTGCTTACCATGGGGGGGCTTTTTGCCGAGAAGGTATCCATCAGCATTCGGCAGTTCCCGTACAACGGGGCCAACACCTCCGAGGAACTGGTCAGCCTGATTGCGCGTGGACGCTCGATGTGTACCTCCATCTCCATCTCCGTTCCGGGGATGGAGGTCGCCATCGAGGGGGACAGGGCCTCGGTCCGCTGCGAGGGGAGGGCGTACATTACGGTCAACAGTCAAACATACGACGAAAAGCGCAGTTTCATCGCTAGGCTCGCCAAGGTCGAGGGCAAATGGCTGTTCACCGACTTTGAAGATGACAATCTGCTGAAGAAATGACTCCATGACAGAAAGGAAAGATAGCCATTCCCCGAAAATCCAGTTGGGCAACCAGGAGGAGTCGCTGGTCAGCGCGGCTTTCCTGGTCGGTATCCAGACGGACGAATGCGGGCAGGAGGAGTGCGCCGAACTGCTCAATGAACTGAAGGCGCTGGTCGATACCCTGGGCATTGCCACGGTGGGGCAGACCATTGCCAAACAGCGCGAGCCAAACCCCAGGTTCCTGATTGGCGAGGGAAAGACACGGGAAATCTGCGCCCAGGCTGAACGCGCGGGGGCGGACGTCATCGTCTTCGATGATATTCTCTCCCCATCGCAGCAGCGCAACTGGGAGTCCGTCTCCTCGCTCCCTGTCATTGACCGCCAGCAGGTCATCCTCGACATTTTTGCCGCCCACGCCCACACCAGCGAGGCTGTTCTGCAAATCGAACTGGCACGCGCCAGCTACTCCCTGCCGCGCCTGAAGCGCCGGTGGACACACTTGAACCGTGAACGCGGACGCGCCGGCGGCATGGGACTGCGCGGCGGCGGCGAACAGCAGCTCGAACTTGACTCGCGTCTGGTGCGGATGAGGATTGCGCGACTGCGCACGCAGTTGGCGGATGTCCAGCGGCATCGCCAGACGCAACGCAGTGCGCGCATCACCAAACCCGTTCCGGTGGCGGCTATCGTCGGCTACACCAATGCGGGGAAATCCTCTCTGCTCAACGCGATGACCAAGGCGGAGGTGCTGGTCGCCGACAAACTTTTCGCCACCTTGGATCCCACGGTGCGGCGTTTCCAGTTGCCAGGCGGTCTGCCTATCCTTTTGGCGGACACCGTTGGCTTTGTCCGAAAATTGCCTACGCTTCTTGTGGAGGCCTTCCACTCCACGCTGGAGGAGACCGTGCTGGCCGATTTTATCCTGGAGGTGGTGGACGCCAGTTCCGCCAGTCTGGAGGAGTATCATCGCACGACCTTGGAAATCCTCGATCAAATCGGCGCCAGGAGCAAGGACGCCATTCTGGTTTTCAATAAAATTGATTTGCTGGATGAACTGTCGCGCCGCCGTCTGCGCAATCGGTATCCTGAGGCCATCTTCTGCTCGGCGCGCACGGGCGAGGGGCTCTCCGACATTGCCGAGGTGCTGGAGCGGGCGGTCGATTGTTCGTCGCGCGAGGCGACTTTGCTGATTCCCCATGCTCGCCTGGAGGCGTTGGCGCGTCTGCGGGAAAGCAGTTCCATCCTGGCGGAGACCTACGCTGAGGACGGCGCGCATATCCGTGCCCGCATTCCCCGGTCTGCCTGGAAAATCGCCGAGCCCTATTTGACAGGAGAGGAGTAATGGACAAAACAGTTCCCGAACAGTCTCAGTCTTCCAAGCCAGTGGTGTTGCGCAACGGCAAGAAGGGGGATCCGCTGAACCGTCGGCGCACGCAAGAGCAGTTGCTGGCCTCTGCACGGCTGAATCCAGGCAGTGTGGCGAAGAAACCGCGCTTCTCGCGTTTCCGCATCTTTCTGTGGGTTGCCGAGGCCATTGTCCTGCTGGCGGTCATCGAGCAGTTCGTGCTGAAGCCGCGTCAGCAACGCAGGAAAATGCAGGAGATGGCCGCTCAAATGGAACGGCCCGACCCGCAGAAGTTGGGAGAACCTGCGGTCATCCTGGGGAAGAGGGCGCGTCAGTTGCCGGGGCTGGCTGAGGTGGAGGATGCGGTGCTGGCGCCGCTGGAGGGGCTGGCCCAGGGCAGTTCCACCATGCAGGCTACCCAGGCGGACGTCTCCGCCACCAATCTCCTCCCCGTCGAGGTGGTCAACACCATCGGGATGCGCTTTCGGCTGGTTCCCGCAGGAACCTGCACCATCGGCAGCCCCGATGGGGAGGCCGGGCGCGGCAGCATCGAGGTTCCGCATGTGGTTCCCTTCCCCTCGCATTTCTATATGGGAAAATTTGAGGTGACGCAAGGACAATGGGAGGCGGTGATGGGCAAGGAGCGCAATCCATCTGGCTTCAGGGGACGCGACCGCCCAGTGGAGGAGGTCAGTTGGTACGACTGCCAGCAGTTCGCGATTCTGCTTTGTCAGCTGGAGAAGGTTCCTGTGGGCACCTATCGACTGCCCACGGAGGCGGAATGGGAGTACTGCTGCCGTGCGGGAACCACCACCGCCTTCCACTGCGGGGATGACCCTGCGCAACTGGCCCGCTTCGCCGATTACGCCGGCAACAACTACACCCGCACTGTTCCAGTGGGGCAGAAACTGCCCAACGCCTTGGGGCTTTTCAAGATGCATGGCAATGTCTGGGAATGGTGTCTGGATGATTATGCCAACTATCCAGGAGATGAATCTCCGCGTGGCGAGCACAATAAGTACCCCTGTGTCCGTGGCGGAAACTGGTATGCGGATGCGCCTGAGTGCCGTTCCGCAAACCGCGCCCGTCTGCCTGGGGCCTCGCATGGCAACATGCTGGGGCTGCGGCTTCTCCGTCAGATTGTGCCTCCGAAGAAGATTACCACGCCTCTGCCTTCCCGCGACCTTCCCATCAATCCCGAGGTGCGGTATCTGGAGCCTGGACAAAAGAATCCCCCAGCCAACCAGTGAAAAATGTTCAACGACGACATAAACCAGTCCTTGCGGGATAATCTGGCCACGGAGAGCCTGGGGCGTGCTCTTTTGGTGGAGGAAGTGCTTGAGTCCACCAATCTGACGGCGAGTGAAATGGCAGGCATGGGTATGCCGCATGGGCTGGTGGTGGTGGCTGACCGGCAGACGGGGGGACGGGGGCGCAATGGACGTGCCTGGCTGTCTCCCGCTGGCGTGAATCTTTACTTCAGCATGCTGTTGCGTCCGTCCTGTCCCCCTGGCATTGTGCCGCAGATTGCCATTCTGACCGCCTTGGCGGAACGGCGTGCCCTGGGGCAATTGCTTCCTTCGCTGGAGATTCAGGTGAAATGGCCCAATGATGTGCTGGTGAAGGGGGGCAAGCTCAGCGGAATCCTTTGCTCCATGTCCTGCCAGGGGACCAGAACGGATTACGCCATTGTCGGGGTCGGTATCAATGTCAACGCGCTGGCGGCGGATTTCGCACCTGATGTTCGGTCAAAGGCCACCTCTTTGTGGTTGCTCACGGGACGGTGTTTCCCCAGGGGAAAGGTGCTCGCCCTCTTTCTCAACCAGTTTGAGCCGCTCTACAGGAAATGGCTGAAAGCGGCCAGCCTGTCCCCTTTCCTGGCAGAGTGGCGCAAGGCGTCTGTCCTGGAGGGAAAGCAGGTCACGGTCGAACAGGGAAATGCACCTGTCACTGGCGTGGTGGACGGGATTACCGCCGATGGCCAACTTATTCTGCGGGACGGTCAGCGAACCTCTCTGGCCACCGCCGGAGATGCGCATGTGGTGGGGTAATCCCTCGGCGACTGATAGAGGCCGTGTGGAGCGCGGCCAATACGGTTTCTGGACAATATCAGTCGCTGAGGGATTACGCATCCTTTATCCTTCTCGTCCTTTGTGTCCGAGCCATTTGCAAATCGGGGGGGAGCGCATACATTACTGCAAAGGCAATGCGTTGAGGAGTATGCACCATGACGGAAAAGGAACAGAGACAGGCGGCCAGGCAGTTCGCGGCGGAGTGGGCGAAGAACGGAAATGAGAAGGGGGACACCCAGGCGTTCTGGCTTGACCTGCTGCAAAAGGTCTATGGCGCGGA
>JAFRLP010000666.1 GCA_017431185.1 Victivallales bacterium
CGCCTGGCTCGCCATTCAGGGCCGACACCTCCAGCCCCGAGTCGTCGGCGACGACCATCCGCCCCAGAGCCTTGGCGGCAGCCACGGCCTTGAGTGCGGCATTGCCCTGGAAAGTCCCCGCATTCTCCTCGACGGGAGGCATCCCGCCCGCCTCGTCCGCCCCCATGACCGTGTAGCCCAATGGGGCAAGAATCTCCTGAAACTCACGGACTTTGTGGGCGTTGGAAGTGGCTGCGACAATGGTCTTCATGGCTTGCGGCGCAGGGAACGGCGTTTGAAATTCAGGTAATCCAGCCGCTTTGGCAACGGCAAGTCCTCGCCACGCTCGGACTCGCAGTAGTTGGCCTCGGCGAGGCAGGCGATGTCGTCCACCGCCTGTTCAGGTCCCGTGAAGGAGACGGTCACATCGTAGATGATGCCGATTTGCCGATCGGTGTTCATCAGGTACTTGATGGTCTCAAAGACGATGGACTGCAGCGACCCGTCCGCCCCCTGGGGCAGTTGTCCGATGCAGAGCGGGAGTTTGTAGATGCGCAGGTAATCGCGCGCCGCCAGCGAGAAGATGATTTGGCGGGTGGCGGTCAGGCGGTCAATGATTCCAGCCTGGATTTGCCTTTCGTACTCGCTTAGGTCCAGTTCATTGATTTTGGCGGAGATGAAGGCCCGCTTCTTCTGGTCAATGTAGTTGTTGGCCATCGCGATGTTGGCGAAGATGTTGGCGTCGTAGGCCGAATCGTCCAACGTCATCGTGACGTTGCAGCCGTAATGGGTGACAATGGCGGCGACAAGGGACGACGGGCGCACGTGGAAGCCAATGTACGGCGGGGCCTTGACCTGCACCGTCTTCTCCACGCAATACTTCTTGAGCAGCGAACTGCACAATTTGCGCCCGTTGGCGAGGAACTGCCAGAGATAATAGGCCAGGTATTTGACGATGCCGCTGCGGAACAGCGCGATGTCCTGCGGCAGAAGAGATGCGTGCCCCGACCGCAGATGACGCTCGTAGAAGTGGATGTAAAGCGTGGCGACCCGCAGAAGATGGACTGTGGCGCTGATGTGCCCCCGCAACACGGGCAGGATGCTCTCCGCCGTCTCCATCTCGCTGTTGGCGATGTAGGTGTCGTACATCGACTGGAGCACATGCATGTTGACCTCCATGCTGCGGAATCGTCTCTCCGAGATGAAATCAAAATCCAGTTTGTTCCACTCCTCCGGCTTGGCACGGGCCAGATTGCGGAAATTGTTGACTTCCTCGGTGGAGTTCAGGATGGTGATGGCCAGGGAGTCCACCTGGTTCTTGCTGTCCCCCGCATCCGCCAGGCGACGGTCGTAGGGCAGACGCAAATCCGAGGCAATCTCCTGGAAGGACGAATTGTCAAACGGCTGGGGTTCATGCGGCAGCGCCAGGCCTTGGGCCTGCTCCAGCAGGGTGCAGAGCGCGGTGTGCAGCACCCTGGCCTGGAACAGCGAATGCTCCTCCGTCGCCTGCTGGAACTCCTGTAGTTGCTCCCCAAGGTTATAGTACTTGCTGGCGTAGCGGACATGCAGGAGTTCGTGCGCGGCGCCGCTGAAATTCTTGAGCAGGGCCACCGTCTCGCGGAACGGGAACCAGAGCCTGCTTCCGCGCGCGCCAAAGCCATCCAGAAGTTCCTCGGCGTGTTCCGTCTGCGCCTTGATGAAATTCAACTGGGGACGGGTCAGGCGAAACTCCTCCACAGGGATGTTTCGGACGAGGGCGGAATAATCCAGCAGCAGCCCGATGCGGACGGCGATGACTGCGGCGATTTTCCGCTCCGCGACTTTGCATTCCTCTGCCTGTGTCACCATATCCGACATCTCCTTATGCCTGGAGATGGTCTGGCACGTGGACATTGCGGATCATGTCCTCGAAGACCTCTCTGTCACGAATGAGCCAATGCTGCCGGCCATTGACCAGCACCTCGGCGGGACGCAGGCGCCCATTGTAGGGATAGCTCATCCCGTAGCCATACGCGCCAGCGTTCTCGACGACCACCAGGTCGCCCAGTGCAATCCCCTCGGGCAGCATGCGGTCGCGCACCCAGTAGTCCGTGTTCTCGCAGACCTGCCCGCAGAGCCCCACGGGCTTGCGGCGCTCGCTCTCACGCCCGTTGATGTAGATGTGGTGATAGGCTCCGTACATCGCGGGGCGCGCCAGCGTGTTCATGCTGATGTCCGTGCCGATGATGCGCGTGTAGCTGTCCTTGATGGTATGCACGGTGCCGAGCAGCCATCCTGCGTCCCCCACAAAATAGCGCGCGGGCTCCATGCCCAGGCGCGGCGGCTTCAGCCCGTACTGGGCGATTTTGCGCTTGAAGGTGTCCGCGACCAGTTCGGCGGCCTTCTCGATGTCCAGCACGGCGGCCTCGTGACGGTAGGGGATGCCCAGGCCACCGCCCAAGTCCACGAAGTCAAAGTCGATGTGCAAGGTCTGTCCGACCTTGCCGATGATGTCCATCAGCAGTTCCGTGATGAAACGGAAGTACTCCGCGTCACAGATGCAGGAGCCTGGCATCATGTGTACGCCGAAACGCTGAATGCCCGCCTCCTTCGCCATGCGGTAGGCGTCGAGAACCTGGTCGGGGTGTATGCCGAACTTGGCGTCCGGCCCCGCATTGCAGACAAAATCGCCGACCTCGGATTTGCCATAGCCGGGATTGATGCGGAAGCAGAGGAGTTCCGGCTTGCCGTACTTGAGGACACGCGGGAGCAGGGAGATGTCGTCCAGATTGAAGATGACTCCCGACTCCAGCCCCTGCCGGATGTCCTCGTCCGACAGGAAGTTTCCCGAGAACATCACGTTCTCGCCGCCCAGTCCAAGTTGCTTGGCAAGGAGAATCTCATTGACGCTGGCGGCGTCTATGCCCGCACCCTCCTGACGCAGGATGTTGGCGATGGCCAGGTTGTTGTTGCACTTGATGGCGTAGAAGAAGTGGAAATCGGGATAGTATTTGCGGAAGGCCGCCAATGCGCGCCGGAAATTGGCGCGGATGCGGTTCTCCTCATAGACGTAGGTGGGCGTGCCGTAGGCCTTCGCCAAGGCGGTCACGGGGACGTCTTCCAGGTAGATTTGGTCGCTCTCTATTCTCATGGCTCAATGTCGTTTTCTTCGGGATTAAATCTCATGGACGAACAGGCCGTCCCGCAACTTGGGTTCAAACCAGGTTGACTTCGGAGGCATGATTTCGCCTTGGTCGGCGATGGCCATCAACTGCTCCAAAGTGGTCGGATACATGGAGAAGGCCGCCTTCGCCTCCCCGCTGTTGACACGGCGCTCCAGCTCCCCCGTGCCGCGTATCCCGCCCACGAAGTCCAGGCGCTTGCTGGTGCGGGGGTCGTCAATGCCCAGAAGCGGCGCGAGGATGGCATTCTGCAGACGGCTGACGTCCAGCGTCTCCACGGCATTCGCATCGGCGGGCAAAGGCAAGGTCAACTGCCACCACTTTCCCAGGCAGTAGAGGCAGGCCACGCCAGGATGCGCGGGGACGGGGGAGGCTGCCTCGGCCAGCGGGGCGACCTTCCCCACAGCCGTCAGGAAATCCTGCTCGCTCATGCCGTTCAAGTCAAAAATGAGCCGATTGTAGGCCAGAATGCGCAGTTGGCTGGCAGGGAAGATGACCGCCAGAAAACGCCCCGATTCCCCGTCTCCCTGAAGGGCGGCGTTGACGCGGGAGGCGGAGGCGGCGCGGTGATGCCCGTCCGCAATGTACAGTTTGGGGATTTTGGCGAAGGCCTCCTGCACGGCTGCGGTCGCCTCGTCCTTCACGCGCCAGCCCGTGTGGGAGATGCCGTCCTCCGCCGTGAAGTCAAACAGGGGTGCGCCCTGCATGGTCTCGGCGACGATGGCGTCCAGTTCCGCGCAGTCGGGATAGGTCAGGAAGACGGGTCCCGTCTGGGCGCGCAGAGTCTGGATGTGGTTGGTGCGGTCGTCCTCCTTGTCACGGCGGGTCTTCTCATGCTTGAGAATGACCTGGCGGTCGTAGTCCTCCACCGCAGGCGTGGCGACAATGCCCGTCTGCCGCCGTCCGTTCATCACCAGGGAATAGACGTAGTAGGCGGGAACCGCGTCCTTGGCCATACGGCGGTCACGCAGTTTCTGCCAGTTCTTGGCGGCCGTCTCATAGACCTTGGTGTCGTATGGAGAAACATCGTCAGGCAGGTCGATTTCAGACCGTGTGACGTGCAGAAAACTGTCGGGACCGGTGGCCATCCGCTTCGCCTCGTCCCGATTCATCACATCGTATGGCAACGTGGCGATCTTACTGGCTTTGGAAGCGGATGGGATTATCGCGGAAAATGGATAGACTTGAGC
The DNA here is from genome assembly GCA_017431185.1 of Victivallales bacterium. Next base: position 4,331 of record JAFRLP010000666.1, read on the forward strand.
CATTTTGACAGGGGAAGAAGGTTAATTTTACGCAAAAAACAAGCAAATCCAGTATAATGTATGCTGTAAAAGGCATTTTGCAAGCCGTAAGGTGAAAAACTCGCGGGGATGCGAGCCACCGTGTCTGCGGCGCACACCGTCAGCCGTGCTTCTTTTCCATAAGGCTATCGGGTTCCAGATGCGTCAGGATATCCACCACGGAAGGCATCTGGCTCCTGATGGCCGCGGCGGCCTCATCGCAGATGCGGTGTCCCTTCTCCACCGTCATGTTCCTGTCCACCAGAATGTGCAAATCCAGCAGGATGCCGTTTCCGAAATGGCGCGTGCGGAGTTTGTGGACCTCCATGACGCCAGGAATGCTGGAGGCGAGACGCCGAATCTCATCCAGTTCGCGCTGGCTCACCCCCTGGTCGGAAAGTTCCTTGAGGCAGGGCCAGGCAATCGTCCACGCCGTGTGGAGCAGGAGCGAGGCGACGATGATGGCGGCGATGCTGTCCAGAAAGATGAACTGCGGCCAAATGCGCCCGATGACCGCCACCACGGCAACTGGAATCGAGGACACCGCGTCCGAACGATGATGCCAGGCGTTGGCGTGCAAAGCGGGGGAGCCGCATCGGCGGGCGACGGCGACCGTCCACCGATAGAGCATCTCCTTCAGGACGATGGACAGCAGCGCCACGCCGAAAAGCGCCAAGGAGGGCACTCCCGCATTGTGGTGCGCCGCTATGCTCTCCAACGCGCGGTAAATCATGTCGATGGCGCATGCGCCTAGAAATATTCCTATGAACATCGTAATCAGGACCTCGATGCGCTGATGTCCAAGGGGATGGTCTCTGTCGGCTGGCGCCGACCAGAACCGTAGGCCGACCAACACCGCGATGTCCGTGAAAAAGTCGGAGAAACTGTGCAAGGCGTCCGCAACGCACGCCTGACTGTGGAAAACGAATCCCACGCCGAATTTGACCAGCATAAGAAGGGCGTTCCCCACCATTCCCCAGACGGTGATTCGACGCACCGCACAATCATCCTGCGGAAGAGCGTTCCCGCTATTGACTACATTATACATGTCAGAGTGTGTTTTGAAAAGGATTTTTCGCCCCAATGCCTACCGATTACCAATGTGAGAAATACGGATTAGCGAATTCACAAGCGCAGTTTCCGACCGCCGAAAGTCCCGTCCTGAGCCGCGCAGAAGGCGCGAGCATCCGTAAGGGTGTCGTTCAACAAGGCAGGAAACGCCCGCGGCGGACAATCATCTGGGGGTGCGAGGCCTCCCATGCGGTCTGGCCCGCGACCATCACGCGGGACACCCCCAAAGGATATCTGTTCTCGCCGTGAAAGCCTGCCTGGGAGTCGAAGCGTTCCGCGTCAAGGATGACCAGGTCGGCGATGTATCCGGGGCGAACCAGCCCCCGTTCGGGAATGCGGAAGATGCTGGCGGGGAGGGAGGTCATTCGGCGCACGGCCTCCCCTGTCCCGCACAAGGCGCTGACCATGCGGAAGAATCTCGGGAAGGTTCCTTCGGCCCTGGGATGTCCCGACGCCGCGGGCGAGTCCAAAGGAGCGGCAATGGCGTCCGAGCCGGCACAGACCCATGGCTGGGCGAGAATGCGGCGAAGATTGTCCTCCGACATGCAGAGGTAGGCGGCGCTCTGTTCGGGATTCCCGCAAAGTTCCAGCATGCAGGCGTGCTCCAGCGAGCATCCTTTCTCCTCGGCAAGGTCGGCAAGCGTCTTGCCCTTGGCAATGACAATCGTGGTGGCAAGGTCACGGGGGCTGTGCTTCAATGCCTCGGCAATCTCCTGCCGATAACTGTCGGACTCCCGCAGTTTGGCGCGCAGTTCCGTCTCCAGGCTATAAGGAGGCGGCAGCGTCTGTCCAAGGCGGGTCGAGGAGTAGATGTAGGGATAGCGGTCGGCATGCACATCCAGTCCCATGGCACGTGCATTCTCAATGGTTTCCAGGAGTCGGTCGATTTTATGGAAATTGCGCGGGAAGATGGTTTTCAGGTGACTGAGCTGCAGCCGTCCGGAACCGGCCTTGGCGACGGCGATGGCCTCCTCCACCGCCTCGAGCAAAGAGTCCCCTTCACTGCGCATGTGCGTGGCGTGGATTTTGTCACCGCCACGGGTGACGGAGGACAATGCCTCCAGTTCCGCCGTGTCGGAGAATTTGCCTGGGAAATAGGTCAGCCCCGTAGTCCAGCCAGCGGCGCCAGATGCCAGAGCCTCCTCCAGCAAGGTCTGCATGGCGCGCAATTCATCGGCGGTGGGCAGAGCGTTTCGGTTGCCCATGACCGCCCGACGCACACTGTTGTGCCCGCACAGCGCCACGGTATTGGTGGAGATGCGCAGGCGATTGACCAGTTCCGCATAATCCGCCAGATTGTCCCAATGCAAATCATCAAGGGTACCGGGGACGCAACTGGGGGATGCGCCGCAGTTGCCGTCCACCTCAGTGGTCACGCCCTGAAGCAGTTTCGTGCGGTTTTCAGGGAACTGGAGTTTGCGGGTATCGCCGTGGGAGTGGGCGTCAATGAATCCAGGGGTGACCATCAGGCCGGAGGCGTCCAGTCGCTCCGCATCCGCCCCCGCGCAGAGGCCAGGCGGCTCAACAGCCACGATGCGCGTACCCTGCACCAGGATGTCGCGGGGAACGGGAGGTGTCCCAGAGCCATCGCAAACCAGGCCGCCGTGTATCAGCAATTTGGAATCCATGAAAGAAACAGGAGTGTTGACAGTGACCATATCAAAAAACAGCGATAATGTAATATGGAGAGTCAGGGATTACAATGGGACGGGCAATTTTTGGCGCAAATCCCGCTTTTTTGCGCAACCTTTCGGATTGTCGCTTGAAAAAAAAAAAACATCATTTATACTAATGAAAAATAGGCGATATTTTTGGCAACACGCTGAAATTCGGCAACTTTTGGCCTCGCGCCAACAGAAGAACGAAGGATTCAAAAATGCAAATCGTGGAACTGATTACGGCGATACAAACCGAGATGTCCCGTCATCTGGTCGGACAGACCGGGGTAGTGGAGGCGCTGCTGGTCGGTGTGCTGACGGGCGGGCATATTCTCCTCGAAGGTGTCCCTGGCCTGGCCAAGACCCTGGCGGCGCGCGTGCTGGCGGGCAGTCTGGGCGGGAAGTTCTCCCGCATCCAGTTTACCCCTGACCTGCTCCCCTCGGATATTGTCGGCAGCACTGTCTATCAGCCGGAGACAGGCCAATTTGCAACCCGCCCCGGCCCCGTCGCCGCCAATTTTGTGCTGGCGGATGAAATAAACCGCGCCCCTGCAAAAGTCCAGAGCGCACTGCTCGAAGCCATGCAGGAACACCAGGTCACCATTGCGGGACAGCGCTTCCCCCTGCCGGAGCCCTTTCTGGTGATAGCGACGCAAAACCCCATTGAACAGGCCGGCACCTACCCGCTTCCCGAAGCCGAAAAAGACCGTTTCCTGCTGAATGTCCACCTGACTTACCCCGAACGGGAGGAGGAACTGCAAATCATGGCCCGACAGCCGGCAGGCCCCGTGGAGCCCCAGGTCAGGCAGGTGGTCGCCGTGTCGGACGTGCTGGCGGCCCGCCAGGAACTGGAGCAGGTGCAGATGGACAGCCAAATTGCCGACTACGCATTGGATCTGGTGGTGGCTACCCGCCCTGGACAGCAGTCGCGGCTGTCGGCACGTCAGGACGAACACCGCTTTGACGCCGATGCGCTGGTGGAGTGCGGGGCCTCGCCCCGCGCCTCCCTGGCGATTGTGCAGGCGGCACGTGCGCTGGCCCTGCTCCATGGCCGTGCCTACGTCATACCGCATGACATCAAGCAGGCGGCCAGATTGGCCCTGCCGCACCGCATCATTCCCTCCCTGGAGGCGGAGAATCGGGGATTCAGCAGTCGGGATTTGGTGGAGCAGCTGCTGGGCAGCCTGTTGCCCCCTTAGTGTCTAATTGCGCAAATATTTGCGCAATTGGACACCAATGCCATGGAGGAGAGAAGATGCCTGACCGTATTTACATCGCCATTGACCTGAAGTCGTTCTACGCCTCGGTGGAGTGCGTTGACCGACGGCTTGACCCGCTGACCACCAACTTGGTGGTGGCGGACAAGAGCAGGACTGACAAGACCATCTGCCTGGCGGTCTCCCCCGCGCTGAAACAGTGGGGGATTCCTGGGCGTCCCAGGCTTTTTGAGGTTGTCCAGAGGGTGCAGGAAATCAATGCCCTGCGTTTGCTGGATGCGCCATACCGCCGTTTCATCGGCAAATCCTGCTTCACGCCAGCGCTTCAGTCGAATCCCGCGCTGGCACTGGACTATCTGGTCGCCCAGCCCCGAATGGCCCGCTACATGGAGGTCAGTTCGCTGATTTACGCCGTCTATATGAGATTCGTCTCCCCCCGAGACGTCCACGTCTATTCCATTGATGAAGTGTTCATCGACGCCACACAATACCTGAAACTGTACAGACTCACCCCGAGGGAATTCACAATGCGCCTTGTTCGCGGAGTGCTCCGCTCCACTGGCATCACCGCCACCGCAGGCATTGGCACGAACCTCTATCTCGCCAAGGTCGCCATGGACATCGTGGCAAAACACATTGCCGCTGACCAGGACGGCGTGCGCATCGCCGAACTGGATGAACTCGCCTACCGTCGGCAGTTGTGGTGCCATCGTCCGCTCACGGATTTTTGGCGCATCGGACGGGGCTACGCGGAGCGCCTGGAATCCCGGGGTCTGCGCACGATGGGGGACGTGGCACGGATTTCCCTACACAACGAGGAGTGGCTTTACCGCCTGTTCGGCGTCAACGCCCAACTGCTCATTGACCATGCGTGGGGATGGGAGCCATGCACCATTTCGGCCATCAAGAACTATCGTCCGCAAAGCAATAGTCTGAGCGTCGGTCAGGTGCTGCAAACTCCATACGATTTTGCCAAAGGCCGACTGGTGGTGAAGGAGATGGCCGACGGTCTGTCGCTTGATTTGGTGGCAAAGCACCTGGTCGCCGACCAGATGGTTCTGACGGTGGGCTACGACATCGAGAATCTGAAGGGAGAGCATGTGTCCTATCGTGGTCCGATTCACATTGACCACTACGGAAGGGCAGTGCCCAAAGAGGCGCATGGCTCCCAAAATCTGTCGCAGTACACCTCCTCCTCACGCGCGATTATGGAGGCGGTGCTCTGTCTCTATGACCGCATTGTGAACAGGAGTCTGCTGGTGCGCCGAATGTATGTCGTCGCCAATCACGTGCGGAACGAGGAGGCAGTCCAATCCTCAGCCCGTCCCGTGCAGTTGGAACTCTTCGCCGATTATCGGGCAATGGAGGCAAAGGAGGTTGCGCAGAAGGCCAAGCGCGCCCGCGAAAGACGGGCGCAGGAGGCGGTCATCGCCATCCGAAGAGCCATGGGCAAAAACGCCATTCTGAAAGGGATGAATCTGGAGGAAGGCGCAACGGCCCGCGAACGGAACCAGCAGATTGGCGGACACCGCGCTTAAAGATGATGGACGTTTTTCCCTACGAGGACATTGTGAATCTTCCGCATCATGTCTCGCGACGGCATCCCGCGATGCCTCTGCATGGCCGTGCCGCGCAGTTTGCGCCATTTGCCGCGTTGACGGGATACGAGGAGGTCATTGACGAGACGGCCAGGCCGACCGAGGAGCGCCGCGAACTCGCCGATGATGCCCGTGCATTGCTAGACATGCATCTAAAACTGCTGGCCGCGCATCTGGCGGAGCAACCATGGGTGACAGTGACGTATTTTGTTCCGGACCAGCGCAAACAAGGAGGCAGGTATCTCCGTGTCACAGGTCGTCTGCTTGCCATCATGCGGTCAGAGCAGGCATTGCGCCTTGCTGACGGAACCGCCATCCCCATCCATGAACTGTATGCCATTGACAGTCCCCTGCTGGACAGGTAATGTTACGCGCCTGACATTTTCCGTCAGTTGGTTTTTCAAGAGTGAGATTGAAAAAATCGGCAAGGCGTATATATTTTAATGATGCACGGAATATGACACCGAAGCATCCCCTGGCGGTGCCAGAGAGTGTTCAAGAAAGGAGTTTTCACCCAAATGCCTACCTACGATTACAAATGCGAGAAATGCGGAGACCGTTTCGAGCATTTTCAGAGCATGAGTTCGGAGCCACTGCGTGTCTGCAAGAAATGCGGCGGCAAACTTCATCGTCTGTTTGGAGAAGGAGCCGGAGTCATTTTCAAGGGTGGTGGATTCTATTGCACGGACTACCACAGCAAGAACAGCGTGTCCAGCGAGACGCACGAGGCCAAAACCGAAAACGGGGTCAAGTCGGACAGCAAGCCATCCGGCGCGGCAACCTCCGCCAGCAGCGCTGGCAAATGAGCGCATCGCGTTTACCAACACCACCGAATGAGGAATCACCATGGGTTTGAAATGTCCGAAATGCGGCACTGACAATCTGCTGACCTCCATCTTCTGCCGCGGATGCGGCGAGAAACTTGACCTGAATGCGATGAAGCCGGACGCAATCCAGAAGACTGCCGCCGGCGACAAGGCCAAAAAGAAGACCAGCCCCGCCGCCAAAGCGGTCACGGCTGGCCTGACCGTCGTGCTCATTCTGTTCATTGCCGCATTTTTCTGCCCCACGGGAGGTTTAAAGGGGAATGAGCCCAGCGAGCAGGCCAAGAAGGATTTTCAGACACTGCAGAAGAGCAAAAGCACCTCTGGCAAGAAAAAGAAGAACAAGAAGGCCGCGCCTGCGCCCGCCCAGTCAAAAAGTTTCACCTTCAGCGATGCGGACTCCACCGCCCTGGCCAACAAGACCCTGGGATTGCCGAAGAGCGAGGGCAACGATGTGCTCCCCCAGAATCTGAGCGTGCGTTACCAGGAGGAGAACACCCTTCAGCTCATCCTCACCTGCAAGCTATTCGGCTTTCTGCCCA
>JAFRLP010000063.1 GCA_017431185.1 Victivallales bacterium
AAACTGGCCAGCACCACCTGGGAAGCCAGCACATGGCTGAAACGCATGATGATGGCTCCGGTCAAGGTGGCGGAGACCATCAGCAGAAGCAGCCAGAAAATGCGGTTGCGGGCCATTTCCAGGACATTGGTCTTGAGGTATTCGTCCTCCGCAGGGCGCAGCATGGCCATTTTCTCGAAGTCCTCGGTGTTTTCCTCCTCCACGACATCCATGATGTCATCGACGGTGATGATTCCCACCAGCCGGGTGTCGTTGTCCACGACGGGGATGGCCAGCAGGTCGTAGTCCTTGACTTTCTGCGCCACGGTTTCCTGGTCGTCCTGCGTATGGGCGTAGATGACGGGGGTCTTCATGATGTCACGTATCTGCAAGGTCGGCGCTCCCAGAATGATGTCCTTCAGGGAAACTGCTCCGACGATGCGGCGGCCATCCGCCACGGCGTAGCAATTGTAGATGGTCTCCTTTCTCATGCCCTGCTGCCGGATTTGCGTCATTGCATCGCCCAGGGTCAAGTCCTCGCGGAGCATGATGTATTCCAAGGTCATGATGCTGCCGGCGGAGCCGTCAGGATATTTGAGGATGCCGTTGATCTCGTCCCGTCTGGCCTGGTTGATGCTGGAGAGAATGGCTTCGACGAGGTTGGCTGGGAACTCGCCCTCCTTCATCTCCTCGATGAAGTCGGCCGCATCGTCCGCCGGCATTTCAGCAACCATCCTCTGGATGTCTTCGCGGAGACTTTTGTTCGTGCTTTCGGAGAAATACTTGACGATATGAAGCCTGAGTTCGGAATCCAGAAAGGTGAAAATGGCGGCGGCGCTGTCCTTGGGGAGGCTCCGGAAGGCCATGATCTGCTTTTCGGGCGGGAGCACCTCCAGGGTAAGCGCGGCGGCGGCTGGATTCATTCCTTCGAGTTTTCTGGCCAGTCGAGCGTATTCATTGTGCCCAGCCATTTGCAGAATGCTTTCCTCCAATTGACGGTTCTGCAACTCTTCCTGCTGTTCAATTTCTGTGCTCATGGGCGGAATCCTCCTGTGCGAGGGCTGATTGACTGCCTTTAATATAACCTCTCTTTGGCAAAACAGCGTCACATGGGGTGACGATTTGACGGACGAAAGCGTCATTTTCCACGTCAAAAACGCAAAAAAAACGTTTTTTTTCAAAAAAAATGAAAAAATCTTCAAATTCGCATTTGCAAATTCACCATAGTGTGTGCTATAGTATCGTTAGTTACGTTTTTTTTGTTGTGAAAAGCCGGGTCGTTCCCGGCCAGTCCCCAAACCACCCCCAACAGGGAGAGCATCCATGAAAGCGAAATTCTACGACGTGAAGGAACGCAAAAGTGTCAATGCAGAAGTCACTGCCAAAGTGACCTACGCGAATGGCCGCTATGCTTTCAAAGCCGTGACGAAAGACGGTCGCAACCTGACCTGCTTTGTCTCCAAGGACGCCTATGACAAGTGCGACGCCCCCGCGAAGAAAGCCGCTGCCAAGAAAGCCGCTGCCAAGAAGAAGTAAGCGATTTTTTACGCACCGCAGGCCGCTCCGCCAATTGGGGGAGCGGCATTTTTCATGAGCAGGATGTGCCGACGTAATGCCTCACCGTCTGATACAGGCCAGACGCTGTTTTGACCGCGCGGAGCGCGGTCTGCCAAACCTGTCTGTGAAACCAGGCACGGGTAGCGGGTTTGGCTGACCGCGCAGCGCGGTCAGTGTCAGTCGGTGAGGCATTACGTACCGACGGTGTCCCCGCCGTCGTCTGTGTTTCGTGCATCGTGTTGACGGCAGCGGGGACGCCGCCGCTACTCCCAGTGTGCAACAATGTTTTCAGGTCCGCACAATTCCGAATTGGCCAGGCTCTGTGGAATCGCCATGCAAAGGCAACGCAGAGAGATGCGCCCATCCCTGTTTGGCTCCTGGCAATGGGCCGCGCCCGATTTTGTCCCTGCGTTGACTTGGCTGAACGACCACCCCAAGAAGATTCGCAAGGGCACGTATCTGAGCGGCACGCCCGACAAGGAGGTGTGGAGGTTCTCCCTGCCTGTGGACCGGCAGGGCGAAGCGGTCATCTACAAATCATTCTCCTTTGAAAACATGCCACTGCGGTCGCGCCTGGGTTCCACGCCCGCCTTGAAGGAGGCGGTAAACTACGTCGGCCTACGCGCAATCGGCATACCTGTGCCCGAACTTCTGGCCTGCGGCGAAACGCGACGAATGGGTTTGCTGACCAGTGCGTTCATCATCACGCGGAACATACAGGACAGCCAGGATGGCTCCACCCTCGGACCGACAGGAAACCTGCGTGAACACGAGAGTCTTCGCACCAGTTTCTGCCGTCGCTGCATGGAACTGCTGGCGCTGGCTCACCAGGGCGGCTTCCTTCATCGCGCCTTGTTCGCCCACAAGGTCTTGTTTGTCCTGGACAAGGACAGTGCGGAGAATGCTCCCGAACTGACCTGGATTGACGTAGCCTCCTGCACCTACCAGCGGGGGAGGAACCTGAACCAGGACATTCCCAGGGATTTGGTCAACATATTCGTCGATTTGCGGCTTTCCGCCGAGGAAATCCAACGGCATCTCGCCCATTACCTGGAATGCAACCCCGGTTGCGGCTATACCCCTGACACACTATGGACTGCACTGACGCGCCTGAAAAGAACCTGAACGACGACGCCTAAGTGAGACACAGCGGCGGAAAAATTCGCGTCGGACTGTGAAAAATCTCAAGAGTGCTCTATATTATTCATCAACCCATCATTCTGAAGGAGATGCTTATGACACAAAACTTTTTCACGGATAACGACGACCTGCAATTCCATTTTCGGAACATTGGCCTGGAAGAGATAACCCGTCTGCGGGAAAACGGTTATCGGACGGCGGGTGCGCCAGCCGACTACGCCGAAGCCACGGTGCGCTGGGCGGAAAAACTCGCCAAGGTCGGCGAACTTTCGGGTGGCCCCATCGCGGAGCGCGCCATGGAGGCGGACCGCGTTGGCGTGACCATCAGTGAGAACCGCGTGCATGTCCCTGCGGCCACAGCCTGGAATCTGGCTGACCTGAAGGCTGCGGGCGTGATGGCCGTCACTCTCCCATACCAGTACGGCGGACTTCATTTTCCCACCGCCATCTACTCCATGATGCAGGAGATGGTCTCCCGTGCCGACGCCTCCCTGCATAATCTTTTTGGCCTGCAAAGCATCGCCGAAACCCTCAACTCCTTCGGGTCAGACGAACAGAAGGCGGCCATTCTTCCCAAGTTTGCCTCAGGCGAATACGACGGGGCCATGGCCCTGACCGAACCCAACGCAGGGAGCGACCTGCAGTCGGTCCAGGTCAGCGCCACCTTGGATGAGCAGGGGGTCTGGCGTCTGAACGGGGTCAAGCATTTCATCACCAATGGCATGGCCAAGGTGCTGCTGGTGCTGGCTCGTTCCGAGGAGGGTTCCAAGGACGGGCGCGGACTGTCCATGTTCCTGGCGCATCCCTGCCCCGAAATAACATACGCCCGCATTGAGCACAAACTGGGTATCCACGGCTCCCCCACGGTTGAAATTCACTTCAACAATGCTCCTGCTGAACTGGTCGGCAAACGTCGTTTCGGCCTGACCCGCTATGTGATGTCGCTGATGAACGGCGCGCGCCTGGCCATCAGCGCGCAGTCCGTGGGGCTTGAGGAGGCGTGCCGCCAGGCCGCCTGGGAATACTGCAACGCGCGCATTCAGTTCGGCAGGAAACTCTCCGACCTTCCGCCTGTGCGCGAAATGCTCACCCGAATCGACGCCCTCACCGCAGCCTCCAGAACTCTCCTTTACGAAACCAGCCGCTGGGTTGATTTGCGCGACGCCTGGCAGAAGTACGCCGTGGCCAATCCCGACAACGAGGAGGCCCCCGTCAAGGCAAAGGAGGCCGCGCGAATCGCAGATGTGCTCACCCCGATGACCAAGGCGTTCAACACCGAATCGGCCAACCAATGCGCATACGACTGCATTCAATGCCACGGCGGCAAAGGGTATATGCGGGAACGTCCCGTCGAGCGCTACTATCGGGACGCGCGCATCATGAACATCTACGAGGGCACCACCCAGCTTCAGGTCGTCGCCGCCACCGCCGGCCTGCTCAAGCACAGTCTGTCGCCGGTGCTGGACGAACTGGACGCCTTCCCCTTTGCGAAGGAGTGCCGCCCCCTGCTGGCGAAAATCTCCATTGTGCGGGAAAAACTCGCGGCGGCTGAAGCCGCCCTGGACGCCAACAAGGAGAACCTGGAACTGCTATCCCGTCGCATTGTTCGCGGGCAAACCATCGTCCTTGCCTCCTTGCTTCTGCTGCGTGACGCCACGCGGGACTCATCCCGTCTGTCAATCGCCCGCCGCTTCCTGTGGGAGTTTTTGCCGGAGGCCGAAATGCACGCCGCCGTGGTGTGCGACTCCGCAGGGGCCATTGTCATGTAACCATACAGAGGAGACCGAATGATGCAAGAATGGGTTCCGGCTTTGCTTGAGGTGCAGGATTTGGATTTGCGCGTGGGCAGGCTCAAGACGCAACTTGCCGAAGTCCCGGTGAAGGCAGAGGAGACGAAGCGCATGTACCAGGCCGAAGAGAACGCCTTCGAGACTGCTCGAAAGACGGTTCAGGAACGCGAGGTCGCCATCCGCAAAAACGAGACGGAGATTTCCGCCCTTCAGGAGCAGAAGCGCAATTTCCAGTCCAAGACTGCGCTGATCCGCAACAATGACGAATATCGCGCCGCCCTGTTGCAGATTGAGATGTGCGACAAGGCCATCTCAGACCTGGAGACGGCGCAGCTGGAGGCGATGGATGCACTGGACTCGGCAAAGGAGACCCTGCGCCAGCGTGAGCAGTCTTTGACCGAGGCGAAGCACCGTGCCTCTGGAGTCATCGATGAATTGCGTGTCCGCAAGCAGAACTGCGAAGCGCAACTGGCCGACCTGACGGAGAAGCGTCCTGGCCTGGCGGCTGCTGTCCCGCCTGAAATATTGGAAAAATATGAAAGGCTGTTCAACTCCCGCACCAACCATGGCCGTCCCTGTTGCGTGCCCATCCTGCCTGGTGCGGACGAGAACGGGCCTTCCTGCGGGCGCTGCCATATCGGCATCACGCCGCAAACCCTCTCCAATTGTCAAAAAGGAATGACTGTCCAGTGCGGCGAATGCTCCGCTTTGCTTTACCTGGAGTAAGGCATCTGGCAGACAGTTGAACCACCTTTTATATCTTCACCTCCCATGTCCAAGTTAATTGTGCTCGAAGGTCCTGATGCAGGCGCCGCGTATGAATTGACCGATGGGCGCATTGTGGTCGGTCGTGGAGAGGAGTGCGCCATTCAGTTGAACCAGAGCAGCATCTCCCGCCAGCACGCCGCCCTGACATTCCAGGGAAATGGCTGGTTGCTGGAAGACCTGCACAGCCAGAACGGCGTGTTCGTCAATGGCAATGCCATTGACAGTATCCTGCTGCAGAGCGACACTAACATCCGTTTTGGCACGATTCGGCTGCAGTTCAAGGCGGGGGCGGAGATTCGCGGGTCCGGGCCAGCCCCGGCGGAGTCCACCGTGCGTCAGCCTGTATCCCCCCAGGGGGAGGTCTCGGTAGAGGAGGCCAAGTCCTTCGGTCCCGTGACGGAGGCCATTCTGCAGGAACTGGGGCGGGTCATCATCGGGCAGCGCGAGGTGGCGGAGCAATTGCTGATGGCCATCGCGGCTGGCGGACATTGCCTGATGATAGGCCTGCCAGGGCTTGCCAAGACCCTAATGGTCAGCACCCTCGCCAAAATCCTCCGCCTGGAATTTCGGCGTGTGCAGTTCACCCCCGACTTGATGCCCTCCGACATCATCGGCACGGATATCCTGGACGTCGATGAGCAGACAGGCCGCAAATCCTTCCGGTTCGTCAAGGGCCCCATCTTCACCAATATGCTCCTGGCGGACGAAATCAACCGCACGCCGCCCAAGACCCAGGCGGCTCTGCTGGAGGCCATGCAGGAGCGGCAGGTCACCGCGTCCAATCAACTCTTCAAACTCCCGCCGCCGTTCTTTGTGCTGGCTACCCAGAACCCGCTCGAACAGGAGGGCACCTATCCCCTGCCCGAGGCGCAACTCGACCGCTTCATGTTCAATATTCTGGTCGATTATCCTACTGCGGAAGAGGAGGAGGCCATCATCATGGCAACCACCAGCCATCGGGACGTGACACTTGAGCAGGTCATTGGAGCACAGGAGATTCTTCGCCTGCAAGACACGGTGCGGCGGTTGCCCGTCAGCGAACATGTCGTGAGATTCGCCACCCGACTGGTCCGCATGACCCGTCCAGGCGACGCCACAGCCCCCGAACTGGTCCGCAGCAATATCCATTGCGGAGCAGGTCCGCGCGCCGCACAGTGTCTCATCTTGGGGGCCAAGGCCAGAGCCATCCTGCATGGGCGTGTCAACGTCTCCTGCAATGATGTTCGTTCACTCGCGGTTCCCGTGCTTCGTCACCGCATCTTCACCAATTTCAACGCAGACTCCGAAGGATTGACCCCAGATGCCATCATCGCCAAACTCCTTCCCCTCTGCCCCGAAAACTGACGGGACGACTGGGGGCGAACAATTCAGTGTGCGTA
>JAFRLP010000064.1 GCA_017431185.1 Victivallales bacterium
CGAGCAGGACGCTGATTTCCTTGCCGGTGCTTTGGATTTCCTTGACCCGGTTGCCGTAGCTGTCGCCGGCCTGGATGTGTTTGCCGTCGCTTAAACCATAGCGGCTGAAAATGCGCCGGGCAATGAGCTGTCCTTCCACCCGGAAATCCACCACCACCCCGTTGGAACGGCAGACACTGAAGGATTTGCCACCGTCTTCCAGGGTGACATAGTTCTGCGCATTGACTGGCGGCAATTCGGGACCTTCGTCGTAGCCTTTGTCGGCTGCCGCAGCCAACTCTGCATCATTGGGAATTTTCCCCTGGAAACTGACTTCGGCCAGGGAAAGCGGAAAATCGGTGCGTGCACGGTCGCATTTCAGACGGATATGGCGGCCCAGAATGTCCATCCCCTTTTTCTCGATAAGATATTCCTTGACCGTTGATGAATAGTCTGTATTTCGGATGAAATCCGCCAGTCGCCATTGCTTCCCGTCGGCACTGGCATAGACTGCGGCTCCCGCGATATTCTGGGAGGGGGCGGCTACGGCGGAAAGGCTGATTGACTTGACCAGATAGAGGGCTCCCAGGTCAAAAATGATGTCCGGATCATCGGAATACTGGCGGAATGTCGCCTGGTTTGACGCTTCCGTCTTGCCGTCGGTCAGTATGTCTCCGTTTTTGTCCCCGCCGGTGGGTCTGGAAACATAAGTGTAGCTTCTGACTTTGATTGGTCCCGTTTCTGCTTTTTTGGGCTCGAAAGACAGATTTGCCACGCCAAGGAATTGTTCAGGAGTCTGCCAGTTGGAGAAAAGGGAGAACTGGATGCTTCTGGCATTGCCCGCCATAGGCTGGTTTTGTTTGGACAGCGATTTCAGCGTGCGCAGGTCGATGGGAATTCTGACTTTGTTCCATTCATCGGCTCCGAAACGAAAATCGGCCATCAGTCCGTTCCGTGCGTCATAACGGATGACCATTGAACCCACCCCTGCTCGACCGACACGGATATTCTGCCCGAAATCAAAGGAAATCGCCTCAATCTTGGACAAATCGACCGCCTCCGGCAAGTCAATGGTGAGGTTCTGGTATTTTCTCTGTGTTATGGCAGTGCCGATTACGGCGATTCCCACGCCTTCGACGAGGGCATTTTTCAGGGTTGGGGCTTTGACGCCTCCCTTCCGCCAGTATTCCAGTTTCGCATAACCAGTCACCGGCATCTCCGGCGGGACTTCTTTCTGCGGGATTTGGGGCAGCCATCTGGGAACCTTTTCTTTTTTCACCTCGCCAGGCTGCCTGACTCCAGACTGCTCGGCTCTTTTCCTAGGCTGCGGAACGGTAACATCCTCTGCCATTGCGGCAAAAACCAGAAGGATGGCCGACAAAGATGCAAGACATTTGTTCACGGCTTTGAATTTGTTCATGGCTTTGATTCGCTTTTGCATTTGCCCCGGCCTCTCGTTCACCGCGGCGCGAATGGATACTTGTTTTCATACGTGCCCCAGTAATATGCGCTGTTCCTGTTGGCGAGGAAACCGTTGTAGATGTAGGGGGCTTCGTTTTTCCTGGTCTCCGTGGCGACATGGCCGTCCATGAAAACCGTATTGAATTTTTTGTTGTGTCGCGGGTCGATACAGTATTTGGACTGTACAGAGGTATATTGAATCATATATGTCCCCTGATTTGGTTTGATGACTCCGCTGCCGTCTGTCCTAATGGAATCATGGATGAAGCCGACCTGCGATAGCGAATCAACCTTTGAACGCCTGAGGCAGTATTGGTTTTCTTCATTATATACCCTCATGCCGTAAGTCGCGAATGGATATAGGCCGTCCTGATTCAAAGTCATTGAATGGGCCGGACAGTAGAAAATCTTGGCGAATTTGTCCATTTCCCCTTTGGATTTGGGATTCTGGAATCCGCCTATGGTATATAGAGCCAGGCGCTGGTTCCAGTACCAGCCGTCTCCCGGCATGTCATTATAGTGGGCGTCTGCTCTCATCCGGACAGGGGTGAAATACTCGTCGTAGTCATCGCAATACAGATTCTCAAAAACACCAATGGTCTTCAACCGGCTTTGGCAGGAAACTGACTTGGCTGCATGGCGAGCCTTCGCCAGGGCCGGCAGCAGCATCGCCGCAAGAATGGCGATGATCGCGATTACAACAAGCAATTCAATGAGGGTGAAATATCCGGAATCGGTCTTCACACTCACTCTTCGCTGGGCAACTTCCGAGTTGGCTTGCATTGGCATGGGTGACTCCTTGGATTGCTTTTCTTTATCTTAGTGAATCGTTTCACTTGGTACGTATAACATAATCCATGTCCAAAAACTTTCAAACGGGTTGTCCCCAAAAAAAAGAAAAGAACGCTCGCGCAATGTAATCGCTCTCCGATGCCAATTGGTGAACGATTACAAGACTGACATTGCCTGCCAACGCCAATCGTTGAGGAATGTCCTATGGTTTTGTGGAGACTGTAACTGGCGGGGCTGCAACGCTGTCTCGCTCCAGAATCGTCGGTTGCAGCAGGCATCCTGAAGGACGTTTTCCAGTGGCAATGCAGTCCAGCAGGATTTCGGCGGCGGTTCCCCCCTGTTCGTTTTGCCGTTGGTGGATGCTTGTCAGTCGCGGGGTGGTATATTCTCCGCTGTTCAGCCCATCGATTCCCAGGACGGAAAACTCTTGTGGCAGCGCAATCCCCTGTCTATGCGCCTCCTGAAGAATTCGGAACGCAAAAGTGTCGGAGGCGATTACCGCCGTGAAGCGTTCACGGTGCTGGAAAAGGTCACGGAGAGTTTCTTCTTTTTTGTGTTCATCCAGTGTCCATGGGGCAGGACCACCGGCGGAGGCGATCTCCTCGCGTAGGACTTCGGCCTTTTCAAAGCGGCGGGTTACGGCAATCTTTCGGTGTCCTGCCGCCAGCAGCCGTTTCACCGCAGTGCGTGCCAGGGCTTCGGGGTCCAGCAGGACTGCCGGGTAGCCAGCCGTGTCAGGCATGGCCACAAGCACGCATGGAAAATCGTAGCCGACCGCGCTTTGCAGTCCCTCTTCGGAAAGATTGCCCCAGGACTTGATGACAACCCCGTCTATCTGTCTCTGACGGATGACGGTCATCTTGTTTTTCAGTTCCTCATCGGAGGCAACTGTGCAGAGCAACATATTGTAGCCACGGGATGCCAGCACATGGTCAATGCCTGCAATGATTTCGGGCATGAAGCTGTAATTGATGGAGGGCAGGAGCACGCCGACCAGATTGCTTTTGCCGCTTCTCAGCCCCCTTGCGATGACATTGGGCTGGTAGTGCAGTCGTCGTGCGGCATCGCGGATTCGTTCCTGGGTCTTGATGCCGACTTTGTTCAGGCCTGTTTCGTTTAGCACATAACTGACAGTGCTGATACCGACGCCTGCGGCGGCTGCAACATCTTTCAACGTGGCTTTCATTTGTTGTGCATCAAGCAATGATTTCCACCTTCACTGCGGTATCGTTCGACTAGGACGGCGCCAGTTGCC
>JAFRLP010000065.1 GCA_017431185.1 Victivallales bacterium
AGAACCTATCCGTAAATAATACCTCGTTTTCTGAAAACAATGATGGCAGCCGCCAACTGGAGTAGCCCCTCGAACGACGACTTCTTCTTCTCGAACCGGACAAGAATCTTCCTGAACCGGTTGAACCACGAGTGCGCCACCTCCACAATCCACCGACGCGCCTTCTTCCCTGCTGCCAGTTCCTTCTTCTCCTCACAGCGCGACCGCACATGCGGAACATAGCCGTACTTGCGCATGATGGTCCGTGCTTCCTCGCTGTCGTAGCCCGCATCGGCACAGAGATTCTGGTGCTTCCTCCCTCGCGGCCTCCTCACCCTGGAGGCGAGGACATTCTCCACCTGCGTCACGTCATGCCTGTTGGCACCTGTCACGACGATCGACAACGGGAGCCCATGCCCGTCGACCAGCGTGTGGCGCTTTGTCCCCTTTTTTCCCCCTGTCGGTCGGATTGGGACCGACGGCCTCGGTGGCAAGTGGAGCCTTTCCCTGACTTCCGTCGATGCTCTGCCAGCTCCACGCAATCCCCTCCATTTCGTCGTACTCGGCAAGCCCCTTCTTCCATAGCCTGAGGAAAAAGCCTGCTTCAGTCCACTTCAGAAAATACGCATGGACGCTGCTTGCGCTGCCGAACTCCCTTGGAAGCGCCTTCCACTGGATGCCAGTCCGAAGGACGTAGACAATGGCGCAGAACACCCTGCGTGGATCCATCGGCTTGCGTCCACCGCCTCTTCTGCGCTGGTAGGTCTTGGATGCGTCGCGCTTCGGCTTGGGGATCAGGGGGTTCACCTTCTCCCAGAACAGGTCGGAGACTTCCCACGATTTGACCCTTGATTTGTTTTCACTTGACTGTGGCATATATTCTCCATGGGTTTGGGTTGAATACCATGGATAATATACACCGATATTTTTAGATTTCCACCTTTTATTTACGGATAAGTTCTAATAGATGCGCCACTTGTTTGGATATTTGCTCCTCTTAATGCATCGGAGACACTAATAACATCTCCACGAGATGCCAAGGATGCAGCCCATGCAAAAGAACCGACTGTCGATGAATTTCCATCTGCTATTGTTACGATGTAGGTGGATTTAGACATACGAATTCTCCTGACTTATATGTAAAATTGATTTTCGTTGATGGTGTATTGCGGACTTCTTGACTTGTCAAAGACTTGTGCCATGATTTCGTCACATTTTCCACAATTGTTGCAATTTATAGCACAAGATTGCGCTATACCACTGGAAATCCAATCATCTGGAAAGGCCGAGTTGTCGAAATATCCATAAGGTGGAAGTCCGAGTATATCAAGAAGATTTCCTGCATAGTGTCCTTCAGCATAGGCTTGTATCATTACCCTCGGATTAGGAACAACTCGCGTAGCTAATTTGAAAACAGAAACAAGGGGTTCGTAGTACTTGATATCCTCTGGACGAATCCATGACATTCGGAGAATATCAACTAGATTATTTGGATCTTGAAAATGCCGTTCGCATAAACGGAATGGAAAATGAAGAATAAATTCCTGCTCATGTGCGTGCCAACTATTATGACACAACAAATTATCATGAAATGTTTGAACGGGACAGCATCGTAAACAAGCACTGTTTACCAGCATACACATAGTTTTGTTATGCGTTTCTGCCCATTCGGCAAATTGCTTTAAGACATTTAAATCACGCTGAATATCTCTGCAAATATAAAAACTATCAAATAAATCAGAAACAAAATCCATGGCCCTTGTGGATTCAATGCGCATATTTACACTTGCCCGAATGTCAATTTCAGGATACTTTTTCTTAATTATTTTTGCTATGAATTGGGAGGTCGTTGTTACAATATCAGGGAAAAGGTTATTGGTCTTCAATATTTCGATTACCTCGTAAACTTTTTTTCTTAGTTTTTCAGAGAAAGCGTCATTTCCATAGCAATTGCCATTAAAAAGTAAATCCAAAGCCATTTCTTTAGACTTAACCCAAGTCAAGTCCTGTAAAAGTTGTTCTTGGCATTCATCGTCAGAATGTTGTGTATGCATATCGCGTCCGCTTGCCATACCTGGCCAAGAGAAATACACCTCTTTTATGGTTGCCAGGTATGGTTCAATCATACGAACAAATTCACCCTTGGACATATAATCATATCCAATTGCAAACTTTCTATATGGGACGAGATTATTTGTTGGATCGGTCATTATTGATTTATGCGTGCCTTCTAAACACAATCTTTTGCCGTTGGTATTGCGACTTGGAAGAACCTAATTTTGCGCTGATTCATTTTTCTTCAGCACGCCTGCCTCAACCAGTTTGTCAATCAATTGTTGCATCGAATTGAAAGCAGAGAGGAAACCCTGCGGGGGCATAATGAGACGGGTGTGGGATTCGGGAATGGGAGCCTTTCCATCTTCCCCTGGTTGAAGTGTCACAAGATCAAACCGAACCATACCGCCCGCAAAGTGAATTTGCCCGATACCATCTGCAAAGATTTCTTTCTTGTCAGCCATTGTCGTTTCTCCTGATTCCTGTTTTTTATCAACTAAAAAAGAGCGTCTCAATCCGTGAATTGCTGAGGTTTGCGACGACCTGAACTAGAGCACGAACAGAGACGCCCAAACTGGGTGGCTCTACGTGTGCCCTAGCATTTTTGGCAGAAGGTCGCAATTTCAGCAATTCACTAAGCACAATTCCAGTCCGCAAGGACTGGCTATGTTAATAAAGAGAAAACTCTATTTTGGGTGATTAACTGCTCCTTTTTGATGGATTACGGTCGCCTAATGGCGACCACACGAAAAATCACTATAATGTAATCTGGCAAATGCCTCTTGCAACGCCATTATCGCGAAATAATCACTTTTGACCTAAAAAAAGGCCACACACTCTATTCCTCCCGAAAAACGGCACTTCTGCCGTTCCCCGTCGTTTGCCGCCAAGGCCTCCCGTTCCAACGACCAGCCAATCATCCCGCGCCCCCGTCAGGACTCCTCATTCCGAGTCTGGGCGGGGGCATTTTTGTGCTCAAGCCGCACTTTTTTCGGAAAAAATCACGATTTCTTCTTCCTTCGACCCTGTTTTTCTTTAATACATCGGTGACGGGCAAACGAGACCCGAGAACAAGAACCAATCAAGGAGTACCGATGAACACAGGAAAATTCCTCACCATCCCTGCGGACGAGTACCACGCCGCCAGTAGGAGCGGCCAGTACATGTCGAGCCACCGCGAAGCGTCACGGCGTCGCGAAGCGAAGACGGACTTCTGGCCGACTTCTGCCTGCATCCGCCGTAGCCTTGGCGAAGGCGGACGCGAATCCCCCGAACTCTATCGCCGCAAGACCAGCGGCGAAATCGCCAGTGCTGCCACACAGTCCCTGGCGCTTGGCAGAACCGCACACTGCCTCATCCTGGAGGGGCGCGCCGCCTTCGACGGGCAGTTCCTCGTCGCCGACGGCCCCGTGAACCCGAAGACCAGCGAACCCTACGGCAAGGCAACGAAGGCATACGCCGAGTGGATTGCGGCGCAGACGCGCGAAATCGTCAGCCAGAAGGACTTCGGCTTCATCGTGAAGCTGCAGAAGTCGGTCTGGACGCACCCCGCCGCCTCCGCGCTGCTGGACAACGGTGCGTCCGAGGCGACCGTCCGCGCCTCCTACTGCGACGTCCCCTGCCAGATCCGCATCGACTGGTTCTCCTGCGAACACGGCATCGTGGACCTCAAGACCTGCGACAGCCTCAAGTGGTTCGAGGCCGACTGCAGGCGCTTCGGATACATCCACCAGATGGCCTTCTACCGCGCCGTCCTGCGCGAGTCCATCGGCGAAACCGTCCCCGTCCACCTCGTCGCCGTCGAGAAGAACGAGCCTTTCAGCACCGGCGTGTGGGAGCTTACCGACGATGTGCTGGACCAGGCCGAGGAGGTCAACAAGGCCGCGCTCGCCCGCTACCGCAAGTGCCGGTACACGGGACACTGGCCGACAGGCTACGAGGACATCCGCATCATCTCTTCACTCTAACCCACAAGGAGAACACCACCATGTCACTGCTCAGCACCATCACCAAGGGCAGGGAGAACAAGCCGCCCCGCCTGTTCGTGTACGGCCAGGAGGGCGTAGGCAAGAGCCTCTTCAGCGCCTCCGCGCCCAATCCCATCTTCGTCCAGACCGAGGACGGCCTCGGCGAGATCGATACAGCCAAGTTCCCGCTGGCCAAGAACCTTGCCGACGTGACTTCCGCGATGACCGCCCTGCGGGACGAGCCGCACGACTTCCAGACGGTCGTCCACCATCAAGCCGAAGAAGCACAAGTTGGCATACAAGGATCTGGAGGCCTACTCCAGCGACGAGGAGGCCGACAAGGACGGATTCTTCGACGAAAACCCGCTGTAGTTTCCTACGATTGCCAGTTCGTCCGGCTTGACGGCGCATGGCAGGTGGAGAACTTTCACGCCTGTCTTGACCGCCGCATCCAGAGCTTCGCCAAGCTCTGGATGCGTCGTCCTGTTGGGAAGCACCTTTGTCACCTTGGGCATGGCG
>JAFRLP010000066.1 GCA_017431185.1 Victivallales bacterium
ACTTGGTCTGTACGTAGGTGAAGCCGTTGATTCTGCTGATGATGTAGGCGGCGTCCTTGCCGAGGCCGTTGAGGCAGACCTTCAGAGGGGTCTTGCGGACAACATTCGCCTTTTTGGCGATGCCGATTGCGCCTTCGTCGGCCGCGAAGGACTCGTGGCCGGCCAGGAAGCAGAAGCACTGCGTCTCTTCACGCAGCAGCATGGCTCCCAGATTGCCGTGCCCCAGTCCGACCTTGCGGTCATCGGCGACGGAGCCGGGGATGCAGAACGCCTGGAGACCCTCGCCAATGGCCTCGGCTGCGTCAGCGGCCTTTTTGCAGCCCTTCCTGACCGCGATGGCAGCGCCGACGGTGTAGGCCCATTTGGCGTTCTCAAAGCAGATGTTCTGGATGTCTTCCGTGATTTTGTAGGGGTTGAACCCCTTGGCCTTGCAGATTTCGAGGCATTCCTCAATGGAGCTGATGCCGTATTTCTTGAGAACTGCGAGAATCTGTGGTTCGCGGCGTTCGTATGATTCAAAAAGTGCCATAATTCTTACCTCGCAGGTTTGTGCTTATTCTTCACGTGGGTCAATCACCTTGGCTGCTTCGTCGAAGCGGCCATAGCGTCCGGTCGCCTTCTTGAGCGCCTCGTCCGCAGGAGTGCCTTTCTTGATGAGGTCCATCATCACACCGAGTTTGACGAACTCGTATCCGATGATTTCGCCATTCTCGTCCAGGGCGACTTTGTTGACATAGCCCTCGGCCATTTCGAGGTAGCGGGGTCCCTTCTCGCGGGTGCCGTACATCGTGCCGACCTGTGAGCGATGGCCTTTGCCGAGGTCTTCCAGGCCGGCCCCGATGGCGAGACCGTTTTCGGAGAACGCGCTCTGGGTGCGGCCATAGGCAATCTGCAGGAAAAGCTCCCGCATGGCGGTGTTGATGGCGTCACAGACCAAATCGGTGTTCAGGGCTTCGAGGATGGTCTTGCCGGGCAGGATTTCCGCCGCCATGGCGGCGGAGTGGGTCATGCCGGAGCAGCCGAGAGTCTCCACCAGGGCCTCCTCGATGACTCCGTTCTTGACATTCAGGGAGAGTTTGCAGGCGCCCTGCTGCGGGGCACACCAGCCCACGCCGTGCGTGAAGCCGGAGATGTCCTTGATTTCCGTGGCCTGAGTCCATTTGCCTTCCTGCGGAATAGGTGCGGGACCGTGGTTGCACCCTTTCTTCACGCAACACATTTTTTCGACTTCTTTGGTGTTCATCTTGTGGCTGTTTCCTGGTTGTTTCATGCAAGTCTGCCGCAACGGCGCCGGCTGCCCTGGCGCAGAGGGCGCCCGTCGGCGTTGGCCCCCGCGAAGACGGCAACCGCACCACTAATATAAATCGAAAATCCGATTTTCCAAATCCCGCGCTTTGGTTTTGCGGGCGCCGGATTGAAAAATGACCTTAAAAGGCTATATTATGCGCGCCTTTTGTTGAAGTACTGCCTTTGCCTTCCGTTGAAATATGTCTGCCTCCGTGTCTTCGTCCAGGAACTATTGGTTCCTGATTATGCTCTATGTTCTGCTGGTGGTTTCCCTTGCCGTGGTGTTCACCTGCGCCGTCAAATTGAACTCGGTTCTGATCCGGCAGAGCCAGAACTACAGGGTTCACCTCCAGTACCACATCGCCAATGACTATTTCCGCCAGGGCACGGACATCCTGTCGGACGCCGTCAGGCGGTACGTGGCGACCATGATGCCGGAATACATGGAGGAGTATTTCAACGAGTCGCAGCATGACCGCCACCGCGAACAGGCCATGGAGATGGTCAACAACCTTTCCATTGACCAGACGCTGAAGAATTCCCTCGCCAATGCGATGAGGATTTCGGAGAAGCTGATGCTCACGGAATACCATGCCATGAGTCTCATTGTGGAGGCGACAGGGGGCAAATGCCTCCATGACGAGGTCAACGGCTATCCGCTGACGGAGGAGGAACGCAGGGCAAACCTGGCGCAGTGCCACGGGCTGGCGCAGGACCTCCTGTGGAACGATGCGTACATCAAGGCGAAGAACGACATCTACACCTGCCTCGGACATGGGCTTGAGTCAGCCGGCTCCGCGGCCATGACACAGCATTTCATCTTGAGGAACGAACTGTTTCTCCTCTTCTCCGTCTGTGTCCTCGGACTGATAGCCCTCGCCATCACCATTTTCGGGTTCGTTCTCTATCGCCGCTACCAGCATGAGCACCTGCTGGAGTTGCAGGCCAGGGAAAAGGAGAGGATGAACACGATATTGAAGCAGGAACGCGACAAGTCCATCCAGGCGGAGAAGGCGAAAAGCTATTTCTTCTCGTCCGTCAGCCACGATATCCGCACGCCGCTGAACGCCATCATCGGCTTCTCCGAGATGCTTCAGCTCGGTATCCAGGACGAGTCGGAGAAGGCGAAGGCCCTGGACGCCATCAGGACCAGCGGCCAGACGCTGCTGGAACTGGTCAACGATGTGCTGGACTTGTCCAAACTGGAGGCGGGCCGGATGGAATTCCATCCAGTCCCCACGGACATCGGAGCCTTGGTCGCCAGCGTCGTGACCTCCTTCGAGGCCGCCACCACCCGAATCTCCGTGCAGCTCAGGACGCAGGTCTCGAAGATGCCGTACCTGAAACTTGACCCGCAGAGAATCCGCCAAATCCTCTTCAACCTCATCGGCAACGCCGTGAAATTCACCTCCAGGGGATTCATCACCGTAAGGGCCTCGTACGCCAATGGCGCCTTCATTCTGTCGGTGGAGGACACGGGGCGCGGAATATCCGAGGAGGACATCAAGAAGCTGATGAAACCATATGTCCAGCTCCAGGAACACGACAGTTCCGAGGGCACGGGACTGGGGCTGGCCATCTGCAAGCAATTGACGAATCAGATGAACGGAACGCTTGAAATCGCCTCCACCCTGGGCAAAGGCTCCACGTTCACCCTGCGCATACCGAATGTGCGCGCGTTCTCCGACAAGGAGTCCGATGCCTACGTCAGGGAGCACAAGGCCTTGGCCGTGGAGACGCTGCTGCCCCAGGACATCACCACCAGGAACATCCTTGTCGTGGATGACCAGAAACTGAACCGAAGCATCCTGTGCACCATGCTGGCGCGACTCGACATCCACAAGGTGAAGACCGCCAACAACGGCAAGGAGGCCCTGGACTTGATGAAGGAGGACGGCAATGTGGATGTTGTGCTGACGGACATGTTCATGCCCGTCATGGACGGCGAAGGGCTGGTGAGCGAAATCCGCAAATCGCCGAAGCTGGCGGCCATCCCCGTGTATGCCATCACCGCCGATGTGGAGATGCAGAACAAATATAAACAGAAGGGCTTTGACAACATGCTCGTCAAGCCGATAACGCTTGAGAAACTCAAGAACCTTCTGGCGCAATACGCGCCGCACGTTCCGGCTGGCACGGCGGAATGACAAGCCATCAATGTCTGATTGCGCAAATGTTTGGGCAATTAAGCACTACACTAGATTTCCTTGGCCAGTTCCTTGAGCTTGTCCAGCAGCGACTGTGCGTCGCTCCTGTCCTTCAGGTTGGAGGCCATCCTGAGGGCGATGGCGACATTGGCCACGTCATTGTCTCCCGTGGCCAAGGCGTTTCCCTTGACCGCGTGCGCCACATGGTCAAGCGCCACCCAGTCGGCGGAATTCAGCGCGGCCTCGGCCTCGGGAAGCTTCTCCCTGATGGAGTTGGCGTACTCCTCGTAGATTTCGTTCACCACGTCCTGGTCGCCGAACTGCTCCATCAGAAAGGCGTTGCAACACTCCTTCATTCTTCTGCTCCTGTTTCCGGTGTGCCATTCATTGGTATGTAATAGATGGTCTCGTTGAGAAGACCGAAGCGATTGCGCTTCACGCCACTGCAAATCTCGCGCACCATGAGCCTGCCGCGCCCGCGTCCGCTGAATTCCCGGTTCTTCAGTTCCAGGGCCACCTCCAGGCTGCCTGCCGCCACCTCGATGCTGGGTTCCGGCGTGCCGCACTCCCAGAAGGTCAGCTCCACGACGTTGTTCTCCTTTTTCAGCCTGACGCAGGCCTGCTCCCGCGACCTGTCACGGATGTCATAGCCGTGGTCATGCAGGTTCATCATCTTCTCCTCGAACACAAGCTGGACTTTGGTGACCAGCTCCAGGCTCCACCCCTGCCCATTGCACCATTGCTCGATTTCCAGGGCCATTCTCTCTATCTCATCCGAATTGATGAAGAGCGACTTTTCCCAGAAGTCGTCCCTTTTCCGCATGGCGCCGAAAATCAGCTCGGTCATGTCGTCGGTGATGGTGGAGTATTCGTATGCCTCGCAGGCAGCCAGGAATTTGTAGGGGACGGCGATGATGGAGCCTTTCTGGCTCGCCTCTGCAAGCAGTTCGCGATGCAGCTCTTCGCGCATGGCGTCCGACATCTGGATATATCCGCCCTTGTCCTTGTACACGTCGAGCAGTCCGTCCGTAAAGGCTATGCACAATGCGGACTCGGTGAGGTGCGTCCTGACCACATCCGCGTCCGTGTAGACCGTGTCGGGCATGATGCCGATGGGGAGCCCGCCGCGTTTTTCGGGGTTCACCTCGATGTGGGAGTCATTTTCCGGGTCAATGACATTCAAGTCGGGGGCCCCGCAGCTGAGCCAGTCCACGATTCCTTCCCTGGGCTGGTGCTTGCAGATGAGGGCGGTCATGTAGGAGTATGCGCCCAGGTTGTTGGCGAAGAAGGCCTGGAGGAGGTTGGCGATGTGCGCCGGACTCGACAGGGTGATGTTCTCGTTGGACGGGAGATGCTTGAGGAAGCTCTGCACCGCCATCATGGACAATGCGGCGCTTACGCCGTGGCCCTGGATGTCTCCCAGCACATAGAGATTGCCGCCGCCCTCCAGGGGCATCACCTCGAAGAGGTCTCCCGAGACCACCTCCTTGGGATACCAGCCGGTCGTGTAGAAGTCCGTTTCCGTTATGCTGATGCGTGGCGGAAGCATGCTGCGCTGCACGTTGGCGGCGAGGTCAAGCGCATCCTGAAGTTCTTTTGTCCTCTCCTTGACAATCTCGTCGACCCTTCTGGAATTGACGATGC
>JAFRLP010000067.1 GCA_017431185.1 Victivallales bacterium
GACAATCGCATCAGACACTACTCTGAAAATTGGTGTGCACGGCGGCACAATACCTTACGCCCTGGTGGCCTCCTTTGCAAGTCGCTCGCCCCACAAAAAAACGCGGAGACCGAAATTTTGCAGATTGATTCTTTGTTATTGCTCTTGTCCATCTCGTCAATTCCGTGCCATGCGGTTGAAATACGCGAGGGACGGGGTACATTAAGGAAAAGGACGAGAAGGACAGCACAACATTTTTAACCCAGCACCATGAAGCCCCTCCTTCGCAAAATCTTTTTCTGGGACCGCCACTTCTTCAAGCATACCTGTGTGATTGCCTGTGTCGCGTCATTGCTGTGGTGTTCTGGATGCCTTCGGATTACTCGGGAGCTCCATCCGGAAGCCCCCTATTTGAAGCCACGGGATAAAGTTTTCAGCGGGTGCCACGAGTTCGCTCATAGTCTTCTTTTCATTCCCCCATTTTACTGGCCTGAAGTCGTCCTGGAGGTACTGGCCGATGTCGTATTCCTGCCAATTGACGGCGTGAGGTGTGCATATTATGCATATAACCCGCCTCTGGGACAGATTGTTCAGGATAATGATCTTGAAAACTTGAAGAAACGCCTTGAAAAAGGAGAGAATCCCAACCAAATAGACATGAGATTCTCCAAGGAGCCTCCTATCACGTTTGCGCACAGTCTTGATGCAGTTCAACTGCTTTGTGAACATGGTGCCAAGGTCACGCCTAATTATTTATCTCGTTGCCTATGGTTGGACAAGTCCATCCTGCGCTATATTACCCAGAATCATCTCTGCCAGGAGATGCTCTCGCCTTCCCATATCAATGCTTATAACAATGCCTTTGTCGAAAGAGCCGTCCTGGCCTCATTTAAAGATTGCAATCGCAATGAATCCTTCTTTCAGAATGGTTATGAAAAAGTATCGATGCTGCTGCAAAGCGGATTTTCGCCCAATACGGTCGAAGATTACCAATACCGTTGTACGGCTCTGGATTGGACACAAAAGAGTGTTTCTCTAAGACCGTCAGAAAAGGAGGCTCTCGTAAAACTGCTGAGACAATATGGTGCAGTCACCTATTTTGAGGCAGCCAGGCAATCCTCCGCGTTCCCGCGTTTCAAGGCGGACAACTATGCTTTGAACCCGATTTTCACGCGAGCGGAAAGATTCCTGTATGAGTCAAGGAATACCAAATCTTTTGTCGTTTCGACCACCTATCCAGGTATCAGCGGTCCTGTGCTGGTCATTGACAGGCTGCCTTGGGACCATTATCACGCAGACAATACCAACAATACCACGAGGACAACCGTCATGGTTCATCGCCGCGAGACACCAGCGGCCTGGCGGCAGGAAGCCGAACCGCTTGAGATACCCGTTGCCTGCCGAATGGTGTTGACGCCGCCCGGAACCAAAATCCCATCCCGCGTCAAAGGAAAGTACCTTCAGAATATCATAAGCGAACAATGGTATTCTATGGAGGATTTTGAGGTGTACGAGGAAATCAATTTCCAGAAATATGAATCGAATCGGTACCGAATTAATGAATTAAGAGCCTTGACGCGAACCCAACTGCCTTTTGTGAACACGCTGATGGACATACCGAAACCTTTGGAGCCGTATCGTCTTGCGGAGAATGTGTGGTTATGCAGTCAGGTATGGCCTTTTTATCCTGACACGGATATAGACAAAAACAACGCCTCCGGGGCTTGGCATGACTACGGACGTGCTTTTTTGCAACGGGCACGTGAAACATTCGAACGAGAGCAATTTGCTGGCAGATGGTTTTTTATGGAAGACTTTCACAGCTATTGTTTTTCCACTCACAGGTCAGCCATTCCGGAAAAAGTCAAAGACATTGTGCCTCATCCATCGGAGATTCTGGTCAAGATAATGACCGACAATGTGTTTGTGGATAGGGATGCTCGATATGTCTATGACAACAGTCATCAAGATTTGGCATACTGGAACTGGCTCAGAAGGGACATATGTAAGAAAGACAGCGTCAGGGACATATGTAAAAAAGGAAGCGTCATAATCTTGTACGGCGATGACGTATCAGAGGAGCGTCTGCGGCAAATCGAGGCCTTGGCGGTCGGCTTGATTGAGTATGAGCAGAGGTAGCCAGACCGTCTCAAGGCAGAGAAGAATGAAAGGACAACGAAATTGGCACGCTTTCCGAGTTTGGCTGCAATTGGCGGGCCTTGCGCTTGTCTGCTTGGCGGCAAACGGATGCGCGAGAGGTGGATGGGGTGAGGTGTTGAACAAAGCAAGGCTGGGTCAGCAGAAGGTGGAGTTCTACGGAATCGTCCTGGACCAATGGGAGAAGCCCGTGGCGGGGGCGCGGGTGTCTTACCAGATAAGCGCTTATGGCTTTCCCGCCCCAATCAACAAATACGGGAAGACCGCGACGGACGCGGACGGGAAGTTCGAGATTCACGGCGGCGCGGCGGCAATCCTCTACATCAAGGACATTCTCCTGCAAGGATATGAGTTCTCCTATGCAATGAATGAAAAGAGAAGTTTCGACTATGACCGCAGCTACACGAGCCGCCATCAGCCCGACAGGAGCGCCCCGTTTGTCTTCCGCCTGCGGAAGCGTATGGCCCCCGGCACGTATCTGCTGAAAAAGGAGTTCTCTGTTTGGCTTCAGGCGGACAAGGGGGAGCTGGATTGGGCGA
>JAFRLP010000068.1 GCA_017431185.1 Victivallales bacterium
CCGTCCAGCAGCAGTTTTTCGGCCGTGGCGGAAAATTGGCAGGTGGCTCGTGCGCCATCCAACTGGACAGGGCGGAATCGGAATTCGGTGAAGGCGCTCCTGCGTCCGTCGATGGTGGCGATAAGTGCAGGCGGAGCGGTGAACAGCGGCGTGCCCTGGGAGGTGATCTGGGCGGGGAGGAGGGCGTCGCCCAGCCGATGAGACCTGCCCCATACGTTCAGGCTGTCCCCCTCGCGGCGAATGGGCGTGTATGGCCAGACCACCCCCGCGTTTTCACCTGGCTTCTCGACGAGCCAGCGCGGTTGTCCGATATGCTTGTAAGGCTGCTTTGCCGTAAGCAGTTCTCTGCCGCCATTGTCCAGGAAACGGACGGTGATGGTGCAGTCCCCTGGCGGGATGGGGACCAGGTCAAACACGCCTCTGGCTACGGGTTTGCCCTCCAGGCGGAGCGAGACCGCCTTCCCTGACTCGGGGCGCAGTTCGGCGATGGCTGTCGCCGTCTCCGCCAGGCGATAGTGGCTGCTCATGTCCACGGAGCATCGGAGCGTGGCCTGTTCCAGATTGGTTTCGGTGAGGATGTTCACCTCGTCCTTGAACACGAGCGGCAAGTCCTGGCGATGGAAAACCGTGCCGTCCGCCTCCTTGGCGGTCAGTCGCAGGAAGCCGGAGCGGAAACCGGTCAGCGGGTCTTCCCAGACCGTCTCGGCGCTGCCCTGGCCAGGAATGGTCAAGCCGCGGGTCTGCGTGTCAAGCAATGCGCCGCTGGCGTCGAATTTCTCCAGCAGGATGGTGGCCTGGCGCGGTTGGCCTCCGCAATTTCCCGCCGTGAACTTCAGTTCCAGGCTGCGGGCGAAGAGCCGCTCGTAGTCCAGGCTCAGGCGCCCGTAGCAGCCCTGCGTCGTCAGCCGCAAGTCGCCGTAGTGGGCAAAGAACGGCATGGCGGAGGGGGAGACGGAGGAGAACAGGATTTCGGGGAAGACCTTGCGGTCCCGGCATAAGTTGAATTTCCAGCACGCCCCCTCGGCAAAGCGGGACCCCACCTCTTTCAGGGGAAGGGCGATTTCGCAAATCCACTGCCCCTCGTAGATGCCGTTCTTGATTTGCCAGTCGGCATTCCAACTCGCGTCCCCTGTCTTGGAGTCGTAGATGGTGTCGATGGAGTTGAAGATGCCCTGGTAATACCCTTGGGGCATTTCCGGCGGACGAAGGTGAATCTCGTATGCGTCGTCCGCATACACGGAGCCATCCCGTTTGGTGACCTCGCTGACCAGCGTGGTGGCGTTGGGGATTTTGCCGATGAAGCAGAAATAGAGTTTCTCGTCGTGATGGCCAATGTAGGCGTCCGTGGAGGGACGGAGCACCAACTGCGGCTTGGAGAGCGTGGTGAAGCAGCCGGCCTGCGCCGCGCCAGCCCATTCTGGCGCCTCGAAACTGCCGTCCAGTTTGGGCGCACCCGCCAGCGTGGGGACGGTGAGGACGGTCTGGCGAAGCAGGGCGATGGGCACCTCCGCCGCTCCGCCCCGCTCATTCTCGTATGTGCGCGCCAGTTTCTCCTCCGACAAGGCGGAACCGTAGAACTGCACCAGGTCAAAGGCGGTCTCGTATCCTCGGTTGGCGGGGCGGAACGGCGGGGCGTTCAGCACAAAATCGCCGAAGGCGGGGAACGTCATCCTCTCGCTGTAACTGGCGCTGGCCACCTGGACGCCGTTGACGTTGAGGGCCAGCAGGCCGGCCTTGCGGCTCCAGGTGATGGCCAGGCGTGTCCACTCTCCTTTCGGCAGGGAGGCTGCCTGGTGGTTGGCGTAGCGGTTGTCCTGGCTCTTTTCGCCGGTGACCGCACCCAGCCAGAACGTCAGCCCCAGGCCAGGGTTGGTGTACTTGTAAAGCAGGAGGCGGTGGCTTTTGTCAGGCGAGAGGCTCTGCACCAGGCTGACGAACTCCTTCGCGCCCATGTCCCAGTTCAGCGGCTTGACCCACAAGGTGAGCGTGCCCTCCGCCGGCGTGAGTTTTTGCGGGCAGGGGATGGTCGCGGTGGCATCCCCCAGAACCAGGGCCTTGCCCTGCAGACCCGCCTCATAGCGGACTTGTCCCTTGATGGCTGCCGTGTCCGAAGACCCGTCGAATTTGAAGGTGGCCAGCGGCGAGGTGTCCGCCAAGGCCAGGGCGGCGACGAAAAGTGTGGCGAATGTATTGCGCATGTCAGTAAGTCCCCTCGTTTTTGACCAGTGTTTCCGCCGAAGTCGAACTGTCTATCTGGACGATGGGGCTCCAGTATTTCTTGTTCTTGATTTCAGGGAATTTGAGCGCCGCCGCATGTCCGTCCACGAAGGCGCAGTTGGTGGTTCTGGAATGGCGGTAACTGATGGTGTGGTAGGCCGTCGGCTTGAGTTCGTAGAACCCCTGCTTGACATGTCCGTAGTAACCGTTTGTGGTTGCGGTCTTGTATGGGACGTCGCAGAGGACAACGAGGTTGGAGTCGTTATGGAAGGGGACAAGCGAGGTCAGCCGACAGTAGCCGATGGGGGCTGCCGTGCTCAGGCCGAAGGTCATGTAGTTGAGGCCGATTCCCAGGCTGTTGGAGTTGCCTTGCGCCTCAGGAAGCCCTGCGTTGCAGCATAGCACGTCTCTGCTCCCAACGTATTTCTCCCTGACCAGGCGCGCATTCCAAGTATAGACGTCATACGCCTTGGGAAAATACTGGTCCCAGTCCTCCGCATAGAGGTGCAACGCCAGGATGCCCTGCCGAAGATTCGAGGTGCAGCGTATGGCCCTGGCCTTCTCCCGCGCCTTGCTCAACGCCGGCAAGAGCATCGCCGCAAGTATCGCGATTATGGCTATCACGACTAACAACTCAATGAGTGTGAAGGAATTACAGCGAAATGGAACGGTTTTCTTGTCACTCATGGCATGACCTCTTTTATGGATTGATGAACGGAAAAATCGGAAGGCAACACCTTGGGGCTGACGCCGCAGTGGAATGCGGAGGGCAACATCTTGCTGGCAGGGCGAATCCCCGTCTGGCAGTAACTGCAAAGCATGGCGATGGCCAGACGCCCCGCCTCGCAATAGGGTTCGAGCATGAAGGGGACGGGCGGATAGAGTCCCGCCAGGGCCGCGCTGGATTGCAGGCCGTAGAGCGGACTGCCGACGCCGTGGAGCAGCAGCAGGTAATTGAGGGCGGGCACCATCTTGCGGTTCATGCACCAGACCACCTTGCCGCGGAAGCACTCCAGATTGCCCCAATGCTCTTGCAGGAAAGCGGCCACGTCCTCGTGGCTGTCGGGATACCGTTCCAGGAACAGATGCTCCATCGTCATGCCGTGCAGCGTCAACTCCGTCACGGCAAGGCGGAACTCCTCCTCGCAGTCCAGTTTATCCACAGGTTCGCCTGGCCAGTGCGCCAAGGCGACGGTCTTGCCGGGATGATGCGTCGCAATCACCTGCGCCATTTTACGGATGCCCTCAAGACGCTCGAAACCCACGGTGGGAAACAGTTCGGGGTACTCCCGTTTGGGGGCCACCACAATCGCCGGCTTGCCCAGTGTGGCATACTGGCGCTTGAGTTCCCCCATCTGGAACCCGCAGAACACCACACCTGAATACTCTTTCAAATCCTCCAATTGACGAGCCGCCTGCGCCGGGTCATCCGTGTCCGGACAGTACAGTTGGGTGATGCGCACGCCGGGACGCAATGACGACTCCTCGAACATTCCCCGCAGTATCTCCATGACGCCGCTCCACGAGGAAACCCCCAGGCCCGCTGGGCTCATCGATGCGTCTGGCGTGGCAAACACCAACGACAGCACCGGGTGACGCTGAGCCACATCCTGCCTGACAAACGTGCCGTACACGGGAATCCGCTCCACATACCGCTCCGACTGGAGCATCGCCAGCACCTGTATCATCGACGAACGGCCTATCCCGTACTGACGGCACAGTTCACGGTCCCCCGCCAGACGCTGCCCAGGCGCGTACTGTCCCGACTCTATCTCCGAGACCATGCGGCTATATGTCCGGTCGATGATGGAACGGCTTGTCTGGGAATAACTTCGTTGCATCGCTCAAAACTCCTTTGGGCGGTTTGGTGTGGTTTAAACCATACTAATATAGCACCCCTATTCCACTATGCAAACCCGATTTGCTAAAAAATCAGACTGGGGAAGGCAATGCCTAGGCGATGCAGCGTCTGATACCGGCCAGATGCCGTATTGGCCGCGCGGAGCGCGCCCCGCCAGCCAGATTCAGGCGCGGGCGTCGGGTTTGGCAGACCGCGCTCCGCGCGGTCAACCCGCCGCCGAGGGATTTCGGCTCCTAAAGCACAGAAAGCAATTGGGCGACATCCATCTTGCCGTCAAGCAGATTGCGGCAGGAAGCAAGAAGCGTGCCGTCACAGCCCGCATATTGCAAAAGGGAGGTGATTTTCTCGGACAGTTCGTCGTGTCCCATGGGATTCTCGGGGTCGCCTTTCGCATATTCAACGCTGCCGGAGAAAACACTGCCGTCTTTCCCTTCGAGGACAACAGTCGCGTATCTGGCGTCAGACGGAAGCGATGGCGGCAGGGGAGCCTCCTCCACACTGACTTTCGCCGCCAGCCTCAGGATGTCCCCGCGCCTGACCGCATCCTCGCTGAACGCCTGCATCCCTGCATAGCCAAGGATCATCGCCGCCGCGACACTGTACGGAATGCTCTGCTTGGCTGCGGAGACACCGGCGATTTCGGTGTGGTCGTGGCCTTTTATCGCCAGCCTGTAGGTCTTCACGCGAATGCCTGATATGTCATCTGGCGGAATCTTTCCCCGCACGGAAAGCGCGGCCTCTATCGCGGAATGGCAGTGCCGGCAGGCCGCGTATGGTTTCACGTAGGTGCGCTCCAGTTCAAAATAGTCGGCGGGGGCCGTCAGTTTCCTCAAGTCATACTCGTCTGTGAACAACTTCAGGAACCCCCGTGCGCCACCCAGAATGTCATCCGGGGCAGCCAGTTCAGTGAATCCCATGTAGGCGGCAGCCAGCCCGTCCATTGCCGCACGTCCCAGATTGTACGGCTTCAGCCGCGAACCCTGCGCCTGCATTTCCAGCATTCCCGCGGCGCTGCCCAGCGCGGCGGAGAGGACGGTTTTCATACGGCGGACCTCCATCCGCAACGCAAAGGCGACAGCCACGGCGCTTCCGACGGTGCCGCATGTCCCGGCTGCATGAAAGCCTTTTTTCTTATGGCCTGGCTGGATGGTGATGGCCAGACGGCACGCCGCCTCGCATCCCATGATTAATCCCGCCAGAAATTCCGCCGTGCCAATCGAATGCTCTGACGCCGCCGAAATCAAGGCGGTTATGATGCACGAGCCAAGGTGAAGCATGGCAAAACGCTGGCCGTCGTCAAGTTCCAGGCAGTGCGCATTGTAGCCATTGACAAGGCATGCGGTCGGTGCGTCTGCCCGCATGCCATATCCGACGACGGGGGCATTGCCCCGCCCGGATGTTCTGGAAAGAAACTCCCGCCATGCGTCTTTCGAGCAATGCGCGCCAGCCTCCGTCACCGCAATGTAGTCGGCAAGGGAGGCCATCGCCCTGGAGATGACCTGCGGCCTTATCTCGGCGCTTTTCCCGAAAAGGTACTCGATGAAACTGTCAGTGCCGTTGTCCATGCTGTGTCAACTGCTTCAATGGAGGTCGTATCTGCAATGCTCTATCTCCGACAGTTTGCCCTGGTCGAAAAGCGCGATGTTCCGCATCGCCTCCGCCATCATGTTTCTGAAGGAGTCCGACGTGACGCCCGCCACGTGCGGAGTGAGAATGACATTGGGCAGTGACTTCAGCGGATAGTCGGCGGGAATCGGCTCGCTCTCGTGGACGTCAAGCCCCGCGAAGGAGAGTGCGCCGTCCGCAAGCGCCGCATGGAGCGCCTTGGCGTCAACCAGGCCGCCCCGTGCCGTGTTGACCAGAATCGCGCCATGCTTCATTTTCGCGATGGTCTCCGCGTTGACCATCCCCTTGTTGGAGTCCGTGAGCGGGCAGTGCAGGGAGATGATGTCCGACTCGGCTAGCAACTCGGGCAATTCCCTGTATTCGACGGCCAGCTCCTGCTCCTTCCCGCCATCAAGCCTGAACGGGTCATAGTAGATGATGCGCGCGCCAAAGCCGCGGAGCATGCCCACAACCTTCCGTGCAATGTTGCCTATGCCGACCAGACCGACGGTCTTGCCGTGCAGTTCAGAGGTCAGAACCCCCTGCTCCTGCTTCTTCCAGATGCCCGCGACGGTGTTCCGATGGAGGATGGGCAGACGCCTGAGGCACGCCAGCATCAGAAGCAGAGCGTGTTCAGCGACGCTTTGGGAGTTGATTCCCTGATTCACATACAACGGTATCCCATGCCTGCGCAGAGCCTCCAGATCCAGGGAGTCAAGCCCGACTCCGGAACGCTGAATCATCCTCAATTTCCTGGCCTGGCAAAGAACGCCCTCGTCAACGCGGACACGTCCGCCAGCCAGGAGGTAATCGGCGTCGGCCACTGAATTGGCGAGACACTCCCCCGTGGCCTCCGCCAGCATCTCGATGCAGAAATCCTGCGAAACCACACCCTTGACAATCTCAAGCGGAAGCCCCGTGTAGCGATTGGTCAAAAGAATCTTCTTCATTTCATCACCTTTTTTGGCTTGTTTTGGAATGCCTTCCTTGTCAATGGACATCCATGTTCATTCCTGTGCAATGCGGGATTCCAAGGCAAGGCCAGGTTGACGACAACGCTGTGGGCAGGCTGTCCGTCATTTTCAGCAAGGCCGACAAGGAGACCCCGCTCCGCAACGTCCCCTTTCGGTCAAAGAACTTGTCCAGCAGACGCTTCGGTTCCAGCGGGACCTTGGCGGGCTGCTGCAACGTCACGCACCCGTCCGATTCGTACTCGTCCGTGGTTTTCCACGAGTGTTGTTTTTTGAAGTCATCCTTGCCCCCCTGTCCCAGACGGCCACGGCTCAAAGTCCCACTCTTTCGTTTCATCATCCAATGCCTATGTTCAGCAAAGTCCGCTTTTGTTTGCATGAAACTATTCACTCCCTCACCTGTTTTGCCGTGCGTAGCCTCGGATTTGCCACAAGGGCATGACGTGCCAGGCGTGAGACCTCAACCTGCCCGCGAGGCATTTAGGCCCCGCGGATTGAAGTGGCCTGGGGTTCTGAATAGACACGTTTGCATTTGCCTAAATGTAATCGCCGCAGTCTTTTTTGCAAACAACGCAAAGACCTTTTTTGCCAATTGACGCCTTGGTTCGGCAGGAAAATCCCGCCCTTGCAGGGCGCGTGGCGGCGGCGTCCCCGCCGCCGGGGCGCGTGGCGGCGGCGTCCCCGCCGCCGTCACCCAAAAAAAGGCATTGTCCCATCATTGACAAGAACAGCCTTGTTTCCAGGTGACCGAGGTGGACTTGCAAGCCTCAACGCATTCCCGGAAAAAATCTGCCTTGCATTGACAAAACAATGCCTTTGACACCTAAGGGGCCGCGGAAAAACAAACCATGGTTCCCGCCCTGCCATTCCAACTGCGCCCTGCGCCGTCAGCGGGGCGGGCGTCAACCATGACCATACTGTAATCTCCCTCATTCCGTTTGCAAACAGCGTCCCTGCTTTTTCAGCCCCGACACATTAAATTTTCGCAATCCCTCACCGACTGGCACTGGCCTGTCTCAGACGGTGAGGCGCTACGAATCGGCGCGGTCTGTTTTCACGGGGCAGGCGAGGCGCCGAAGCCGCGAGCGCATCCCCCGGCCCGTGCCCGGGCAACGTCCGGCGCCCTGCCGCGGGGCGGCATGGACCACATCCCCGGAGCGCCAGACCGGCGCACGCCGTGAGCCTGGCAGCCGTCCTTCGGGACTCCCTGGCCTTTTGCGGTGGAATGGAGCATTTCTGTTTGCATTCCTATTCTCTTTTCCAGTGCCTCGAAATGAACCAAGGTAATTTCATTCAATTTTAAGAATCCCTCTAAAACGCATCTTATTGGCTTGACTTCCTTTCATCCAGTGCTATATTTGTGTTTTGCCCCCCCCAATTGGGCGGGCCAGGGGAGATTTTTTCGAGGTCATGAAGAAAGGAGAGTGCAATGCCGAAAATCGACGCGATGACGAAGATGCTGTTCGAGAGCGACGAGGCGGTCGCCGATGTGTTCAACGCCGTGTTCGGGGGGGGCGAAGGCTGATCGGGCCGTCCATGGTCCATCCCGCCCCCGAACATGAGGTTTCCCTGCGGCAGGCGGACGATGGGAAATGGCTCTCCCGGGAGCGGGCCTGCGACGTGGTCAGGTGCATCCAGTGGGACGAGACGCGCCCCGACCGCCGTTTCCTGCTGGGCATCGAGAACCAGCTGCACCCGCACGTCCTCATGCCATGGCGGGTGATGGAGATGCAGAACATGTTTTGCGCCCGCCAGCTGCGCGCCCTGCACCGGGAATCCCATGGCGGCGGAAAGGGGACGGTTGGCAGGGCGGACAGGGCGGACAGGGTGGAGTTCCTCAGCAAAGTGCCGCGGACTTTTCGGTTCCGCCGGATGGTCACGGTGGTCATCCACTGGGGAACGGACGACTGGGACACGCCCCGGCAGTTCGCCGACCTGCTGGAGGAGTCCGCGTTCCCCGAACTCCTCCCCTTCGAGCCGCGCATGCTGTGCCCGATGCTCATCCCGACGGAAATTTCCCCGGAAATTCTCGATGGCATGGAGAAATTTCTGAAATTGGCATTACAGTATGTGTGCGCATCCAGGGACAGGGGACGGATGGAGAGGCTGCTGAAGGAGCATCCGGAATACCAGGCCCTGCCACGCGACTTCGCGCAGGGGCTGCTGGAGGTGGTGGGAAGTCGGTATCAGGTGGACAGCACAAAGGAGACGGTCAACATGTGCAAGGCGATTGAGGACATGATGAATGAGAGCAAGGCTGTGGGGATGGAAGAGGGGATGAAAGAGGGAGGCAGGGAAATGGCCAGGGGGCTTGTGCGCTTCATGCGTGAAAAGGACCTGCCGGAGGACATGCTCCGGGAATTCCTCGCCCGGCAGAATTTCTCCCCCGAGCAGATCGCCGACCTCTGCGCCGCGCATTAGAGGCCGCAGCCAGGCCACCGCAAAAAAACGGGGCCGCCGGTCGGCTCCGGCGGCCCCGCTGTGTGCAGTGCGCTGTGGATGGTGGATGGAAGGCAGGATTATATTCCCGGCTCAGCGGCTGCCGTACATCCTCCGGTAGTAGTTCCGGTATTCCCCGCTGACGATCCCCTCCCACCACTCCCGGTGCTCCAGGTACCACGCGATGGTCTTCCTGACGCCCTCCCGGAAAGCCGTCTCGGGCAGCCAGCCCAGCTCGCGGTGGATCTTCGTCGGTACTAACCTGATGGTAGCGTGTTATGCCAAACTTCCGGCAGGCGTCCATCAGGACCCCCGTGCCGACGACGTTGGTCTGCAGGAAGACCCCCGGGTCCTCGATGCTCCGGTCAACGTGGCTCTCCGCCGCGAAGTTCGCCACCATCCGGAAAATCAACGTCCTCAACTACGCCGTTGTCCAACATGACGCAGCGCGACAATAACTCTTCAGGAGACAATCCGCTCATGCAAAAACCTCCAGGGCCTTGGCGATTACTTCAGTCGGCGAATTGGTCGTAAGCGCAGACTCCTCTCCACCAATAATCGACGCGCAATGAAATCTTCCGTCTGTATCAAATGCAACCGAACAAAAACGCCATTTGCCCTGACGCCAGGTGAACGATACGCATCCGGAGGGAATTACGCGCACCGTTGGCTCCCGAAAATCAAAAGGCATGACTTTGACAAAAGCCTCGGCGCACTCGATGGACTTCGGCTCGACGGCTTTCGCGCCATAACCGTTCCAGCCGTCAATGCCATACTTGTGCTGGAGTTCCGTGCGAAGTATGCAAAGAATTCGGTTTCTCAATCCAAAAGTCTGCGTACTTTGGAGACCCTGCTCTGCGGCCTGTATGGCCTCGCTTATCGCATTGCCATCGCGACCGCCGCTTGAAAACGTCATGCCAACACCAGGTGCGACGACGGGCGTTCCCAAGCCCAAGGCAGTTGTAAGAACAGATAAAATCATGAAAACTCCTTTAAAAAGGATTTCTGAACCGAACCGAAGAAGGTCCTTTTTACGGCGGTTCGCAAACAAGACACGGCTTTTGCGACGTCGGTCTCGTTTAGAACTTGATTGGGCATCATAGATGCGTCAATGTCAAGCAGGGCCTTTTGTTCATGCGGCGTATCAGGTCCGTTGGACGGATAAAGACGGTTCAGAACAACGACAACACCAGTTTCCCTGTCACGAAAGACGTCTTGATAAAGGAATTTAAGAGGATCTCCATATCCCAGATGATCCGCTAGGGAAGGAACTGTTACAAACAAATTGTTAAGCCTGTGTTTTGATTCATCTACGACAAAACGATTTATGTATCGAAGTCCAAGCCGCTTCACAGGGATGTCTGAATATTGTTCCAGAAACAATTTTGACATTGAGGATATCTCGTCAAAGAAACTCTCGTCAGAAGGATAGGGTTTTAGTATGCCGAATGCAAAACCATCGGAAAAACCGTTATGACACGATTGTCTTTGACAAAACGAACGATTCTACGAATAGGAGGAGGGGGAATAGTTACAAAACATCATTTCATCCGTGCCTTGATTTCCGTAATTTCCCCTGCATCCATCTTTGTGAAACCAAAACATTTCTTGCCGAGGTCTTTCAGCGATGCGCCGATGAGATACAGTTCCTTGTCATCAAGGATGAGGAAGCGGCCGTGAAATTTCTCGCTGTATCTGATGGTGAGCATCGGATATTGCGCGTTGAATTTCGTCACATCCGCCGCAGAAATCTTCGGGCGTGGATTGTCTTGTTTGTCCGAATGGGCAGAAGTGACGACTGTCAAGGATACGCCATTGCGCTTTTTTGCGAGCATATCCAGCGTCTCGACCGTTGCCCAGTTGTCTATGAGCAGAATGGACTTCTTTGCGCTGGCAATGAGTTTTTCCACCAGCGCATACGCATCCCACAACTGGCCATCGTAGAAAACACCCTGCAAAGGCGTTTCGGAGAAGTCGAGTCTTTCAAGAATCGCATCAACCCTTGCATCTGTTGTAATCTGTCGCTTTTCTAAAACATTCATACGACAAACGACCTCCGAATTGGACAATAAAAATTGCCTCATCTTAACAAAAGCGTCCATTATGGCGATGGAAACCAGAACGGCAGTCTGCGAATTGAGAACTGACGATAGCATTGCGACACCCTGTTCTGTGAATACTCTTGGGCGTTTTCTGACGCCGCCCCAACTTGAAGTCGCAATTTGCGACTTCAAGCGACCTAAACTGTCACCCGCACTTGAAGTCGCAATTTGCGACTTCAAGTCTGCAAACTCCTTTGTGTCCAGTTGAAACATAAAGCGCTCAGGAAAGCGGTCGATATTGCGGCTGACTTGTTCATTGAGGCGCTTCACGGGAACACCATATAACTCTGCCAAGTCGCGATCAAGCATAACTTGGACACCACGTATAGAGATAATGCGTCGTTCAATATGATTGGGCGACGATACGGTATTTGCTGTTGTCAATTTGTCTTTTTCTATATTCATCCTAAAGAACTCTTAAGTTACTCTGGATTCTCTCATTCAAATCAAAACAACTCCAAGTCAATTCTTAATGTAATGATCAAACTTGATTTTTCCAACCTCATTGCCAGATGTTGAAAAAAACAGTCTCCTCAGCCTGGATGCTCCCTGAGCAGGTGGAAGATGAAGTTGGAGCCGATGAGCCCGGCCCCGCCAGTCACGATGATGGTCATTTCAACTGGAACAAAGGTTGCAATCGCCAGAGCGGGGAATCCCGACTTGCCTTTCGGACAAAAAAGGCGGGCGGCGCACGTTATCTGCCCGCATTCTTTTCGATGGAGAAGAGATGATCCGGGATATGACAGTATCCTCCGGGATTCTTTTCGAGGTACTTCTGATGGTATTCCTCCGCGTCGTAATAATTCTTCAGTTTTCCGACTTCC
>JAFRLP010000069.1 GCA_017431185.1 Victivallales bacterium
GAGTTTCGCACCGCCGACGAGCGTGTTGCCAAGCACGTCTGGCTGCCAGAAGGTCAAGGGCTTCCCCTCCAGGGAGATGAACGTCGCAGGAACTTGAGTGGCAAGCGCCAGTCTCGGCAGATTTCCCGCCACGGCTGGCATGTCAACCACAAGCCGTCCGTTTGCATCAGCCTTGCGTCGCGCACAGTCTATCTTGGTGAAGAGTTTGTCCCAGTCAGGCGGCAATGGGCTTCCGTTGCGGTGATTCTTGTCAGGGTCCCTGGGCCAGTATTGCCAGACGAAAATCTCCTTGTCTGCGGAGAATTGCATTTTTGCCGCATCGGCGGATAGCCTGACATCCTGAGTCGAATCACCTTTCACGTGCCTCAGCGCAGTGAAAATGTACTCCTGTTTGCCTTTGCGGTATGCGTATGCCTCAAGTTCGCCTGTGTTCTCGCGCCACCAGGCAGGCCTGAAATCCACGTCATTCGCCAGGCGTGTCCAGCCCACGTCCAGGGAGAAGTCAAAGTATGGCACAGCATGGGCATACACGTTCTTCCAATTGGTTTTGCCTGTGGCGGGGTCTTTGAAATGGACATGGTAGGGGTCGTGATGGCACTCCACGGGCGCCACCAACTGCGACAGCACCAGATTCGCATACTCCTTGTAGTTGCGGGAGGCCTCGTTCCACTTGTTGCCGCCCTTCCAGTAAAGCGGGATGAAGCGCACGCCTTCGCGCGCATACAGGGCGCGCATCATGATGGGGTCGGCTGCGTCACGCCATGAGAGGCCGCCATCGGAGTACTTGTCCCATCCCTCGTAGTACGTCAGGTCCTGAATGCCGTCGCAAGTCGTCGCATTCGTGAAGAGAACGCCGTGCCTCCTGTGGATTTCACGGTAAAGTTTTTTCAGGAAATAGATGTGGTCAGCGCTGTGGCGGACAACTCCGTTGCCCCAATCTGCCTGGGCGGGCAAAACCGAATAGTCAAGGTAAATGGTTCGTTCACCGAAATAGTCCATCTGATTGCAGATGCGCTTGAGAATTTCGTCCCAGAACTCATGGGTGAAAGTGCCTGTTCCCATATAGATGCTCCAACCAGCGGGTCTGGGCTTTCCGTCCTTGTCCTTCATGAGGAATTCGGGGTGTTCCTTCACCAGTTGCGAGTGGTAGGATATGTTCTGGGGAATATGATACCAGCCAGGCAGCACTTTGGGGAAACGCCTGGCGCCAGCCGCCACCAGAGCCCTCTTCTGCTTTCCAGTCATCGTCTTTTTTGTTTCAGGGCCATACTCCAGGTGCAGAATTGCGTCGTCTCCCGAAGGGTAGTCCCCATACCAGAGGTCATTACTGCCCGTCGAAAGGGCCAGAGAGCATTCATTTGAGCGCAAGCGTTCGTACAGGAAAGGGAACTTCTGCGCCAATAGGGTGTCGGGATTGTCCAGTTGCTTCAAGTCAAAGCCCAAGTTCAGATAGTATCGGCGATACTGGATTTCAGGAGCCACTTTGTCCACATTCAACGCCTGAAGCCTTTCGGGCGAATCACGGTACTCGCTGTGGAAATTCACCCTGTCCCCGTCAAAGGCGTGAATGCGCATTTCGCCAGTGGCTGGCTTTGGCGTCACAAAGGTCATGAACCAGGTCATGTCCCATCCGTTTCTGCT
Source organism: Victivallales bacterium (assembly GCA_017431185.1). The sequence goes on from JAFRLP010000069.1 coordinate 1,642, forward strand.
GACGATTGTAGTGTAGTCAGGATTGCTGCCAGGCATGACCCATTCTCCCCCCGCCTTGAACCAATAGTGCCCAAGCCCAAGACGCTTGGCGCTGTCATACGCGCACAGCAGGGATGGTGTGCTGGTGTTGAAGAAATAGTACAGGGAAATCGGCTGCTTGATGTCCGCCGCATGAAATACGGCCCTTTTGTCACCAAGCACACCCGCGCCAATGATCCGATGATAATCCGCATTGGCGGTGAAATGATCATTCAGGTGCATCCTTGAGACCACAGTCAGCAGTGTCTTTTCCGCAGGCGAGCCGCTGACAGCAATCTCCTTTGAGATGATTCGTCCCCTGGTGACATCGACTTTAGGCAGAAAATAACGCTTTGTGATGGAAAGGCCAAGGTCCTCGTTGCGGCATTCAATGACCAGGGCCTCATCCTTGATGACGCATGAGGTCACCTTATCCATGCGCTCGTCCGAATGAGTGCGTCTCTTGGCGTCCTCCACGTTGTAAATGTCAAAACTCCAGTCCGCCAACTTTGAACCATCGCCGTTGAACACGCCTGCAGTCATTCCCGTGGCGCCGTCCACCACAACGGCGACACCCTTGTTCTTCAGGAAGAAATAGTCCATGTCCTGGGTGATTCCGCATTGGAGCCCTGTCGGCAGTTTGTGCGCTGCGGAAAAGCCTATGCCGTTGATTTGCTCCGCATAGTTGTCGAGCATTCTGGTGTATGCCCCGAGAGATGAACGCGCCTTTGCCCATTCGCGGGGACGCGCTGTCGTGCTTTCCATAATGGTCCTCAGGCGTTCGCCATCCTGACTCATCCTCTCCTCAAGCGCCGTGATTGCCTCTGGCAAGCCATCCGATTTGGAGGCCAGGCGTCTTCCCCATTCCAGTTCCTTCGCGCAGTCCTGGATTTTCTGTTCCAGAATGGCCCGCGTGTCCTCCACGAAAGCGCTGTTTAGTTTTGCCTCGTAATTCTTCACATCCAGGCTGCCTTCCCGCAATTCCAGGAAATCATATTCGCTGGGACTCAGGAAGCCTCCCGTGATTTCGGCAGAGGCGGAAAGCACGTCAATCCCCTTTCCCGCGACACGGTCGCGTCCCACAAGAAAACGCATCACCAGACCATTTTCAGGCACGATTCCCAAATCCCTGAACGGAACCGACAACTCAAACGTCCAGCAGTCCTTTTCCCTGTGGACTGCCGATTTCCAATTTCCGTTCCAGCCTGCGTCAAACTTGCGCGAATCATATTTGCCTTCCCCGCAGTTGGCGATGAGCTGGAACACGTCCTTGGAATCTTTCAGATTCGGGACAAGGAGAAACTCCACGGCGTCATCCTTGTAAACAGCCCCGTCCCTGCTTTTGGCAAGCGCCTGAATGTTTGCCATGTACGGCTCGTCAAACACGCCGCACAGGTACAGGTTGTCCGCATCCCAGCCTAATTTCACAACGGACTGGGCGTTCACATACTGGCGTCCAACCGCATTTTTCACGAATCCGCTTAATTCAGGGCACTGCCTCCACACCGCGTCGTCCAGCCTGCCATCAATGACAGGCGACTCCGCAAATCGTGACGCAGGGTAGCGCTTCCTCTGATTTGCGTACATCTGCGTGCCTGGTCCGCCGACGGCAACCGTCTTCCTCTCCACGCTTACGCTTTCGGGCGTTTCAGCCGTGTTCCATAGCCTCACATCCGCAAACTGGACATTCCCCGAGGGCAACTGCATGCCGCGGACTTTCGCGGCTCCAAAATAGAGCTGCCCCAGGACAAGGCCCAGGGGAGCCGCGTCCTCAATCGTGCGTTCGCCAGCCAGCATTCCGTCAACCCACATCCTTGCCGTGCTCTGAGTCCAACTGACATGAACGTTTTTCCAGACGCCAGCCTGGATATTGAATTTTTCGATTTCCTGGTTGCTTCTCGCGTTCAAGCCAGCCTGAAGATTCTTCTGGTCGTTCTTTCCTGTGCAGAGATAGAAGTGCAGCCAGGGGCCAAATGTGTTGTACCAATCCACGCGAATGCCTGTATAGACGCTACCCTGTGCGGGAATGAAAAGCCCCATATATGCTTCAGAGGCTTTGGCGTTGGCAGCCTTTCTGGTCAAATCGTATGCTGGCCTGTACCTGAAACTGATGGCCCCTGCCCGCAAATCCGCAGCGGGAATCTTCACCGACGCCCATGCCTTGGATTGGGGGTCTCCATAGCCACAGTCCAAAACGCCGCCATCCAGCACCTTCGCGCCTTCGGCAAGGACAAGCCCCTCCGCACCTGGCTTGAAATCGGATTGCCATATCAGTTCAGCCCGCAAGACTGCGGCAAAGAAAGCAATCAGGAACACAAACCACCTTTTTCTCATCAGCGCATCTCCTTTATGTTGGCCTTGAATGACATTGGATTGGAATCATACGCAGCGGTTGCTCACCACTATTTCAGGAGGAAGCTTTACCACCTGCCCATGCACCTCTCCCTGCATCAGGCACTCCAGGGCCTTGCGGCCAATCTTGCGGAACGGCACGCGGATGCAGACGTGTTCGGGAGACGTATGGAAATCAGGCAGGAAATTGTCATATCCCGAAATCTGGACATCAGACAACTCCGAATGCTCATTCTGGTATTTGCAGGCCAATATCGCGATGATGTCGCTGGTGCAAAGCAGCACCTCAACCCTCTCCGTCATGTTGCCAAGCCGAACGAGAAAACACTCCTCCCACTGCGCCATTTCATCCGTCGTCGTTGTCATGGGCATGATTTCCCTGGCGCAGAGGACTCCGCCATTGGCCGCAATCTCATCCTCAAAGCCGCGCATCCTCTCATGGTAAACCATATCATGAGGCGGCAGTTCCCTGGACAGCAGGGCGAAGCGCTTTCGTCCGCATTTCAGATGGTGGTGTGCCAGTGTCCTTCCACCGCAGTAGTCGTCATTCACCACGGCAAACATGTTCTGCGGCATCATGTCAAACGTGCCCAGCATGTAGTTGAGAAAGGCAAAGCGGTATTCTGGAAAACTCCTGGCAAGGGAGAGCGTGGCTTCATAATTCTCGCTGTCCAATGTCAACACTCCCCGAAAATCAAATTCGGGGGAGCGCTGATAACGTGTCACCATGTCTTCAGCGCCATTGGCCATGACGGTAATGGCCGTGCCTAGTTTGGACGCCGCCTCCAGGATTCCATTGTACAATTCAAAGGAAAGCGGATGCTCTGTCACGTTGTTTGGGTCAAACTGACTCCAAACGCCGCATATTCCCCGTGATAAAAACTGACCTCCATTCGCAATGACGAATGTCCCTTTCTTGGGACGGCGCGCGCAAAGCCCCTCCTTTATCAGAAAATCCAGCGCCAAATCCGCTGTCCGAAGGCTTATCCCCGCGCGGCGAGCCAACTCTGTAACTGGTGGCAGCGTCATCCCCACCTTATACACTCCACGACGTATCTCGTCACGCAGGGCAAAGGCCAACTGCTGATGCATGGAAGTCATTCCATTCCTGTCCAGTTTGTATTCAGCGGCCATAGAGAATGCTTCTCCCTTTAGTGATTATACATGATTATACCATTGGCTGAAAAAAAGCGCTGCGCAAGGCAGCAACAAAAACAGAAATGTTCAAAACACAGGGACTCGCCTTTGCAGGGCACAACTTCGACCCCTGATTTGCAGACAAATATACACACCTCCAATGAAAATGCAAATCCCGCTCCGAATTTTTTTGGATTTCTTGCGAATCAATGGGTTAAGGTGTATTCTATGCGTTAAATTTTGCTTATGCAAATACATAGCGTGGAATTATTCGGCGTTGTTCAGGCACAAACCAGAAAGCCATGGGTAACAGCGATTTTCACAATCCCTTACCTGGCCACTGTGCGTGCCCGGCCTGGAGAAACGCCGAATCTATGCTTGAACACGGTGATGAAATACCTCTCCGAGGAGAAGCCGCACTGATCGGAGATTTCCCGTATGGGCATTTGCATCTCCTGGTTCTGAAGCAGCTCTGCGGACGCGGAGAGCCGCCTTTCCCGAAGGTAATCAATCAGGGTGGTGTTGAAGGTCTGGGAGAAGGCTCTGCTCACGGCGACCCTGCTTACCGCGAGAAGCGTCGCAATGCGCTCCACGTTCAGGTTGGGATTCTGGTAATTCCCCTCCACCAGATTGCGGACACGCTCGGCCAAGGAGGGCTGTTTTCCCTTTCCCCCCGCAGCCGCCAGAGTGAGGATGCGAAAGGCGTCGGCGAGGTTTTCCAACTGCACCTCCAAGGCGGTGTCTGGCAGATTGAGCATCAGTCTGGTGAAGAGGTCTTCCGGGCATTGGCCGGCCTGGTTGACCCCAGGCTTGAGTCCCAGGCCTGAAAACAGACATTCCGCCCCTGGTCCGTTCACGGCGAGTTGACGGTACTCGAAGAATTTCCCCTCGCATCCGTACTGATGCTTTTCATTGGAAGGCCAGTACCAGGCCTGCCCAGGCAGAAGATGCCGTTGACGACCCTGCCAGAGAAAACGTCCCACGCCAGCCACGCACCAGAACAGTTCCGGCCAAGGAGGGGTCTTGACGAATCCCTGGCTATTGTTGCGCATGCGGAAATGCCCGACGCTCCGCACATGGAGACCACCTCCGAACGACAGTTTCGATATGTGAAACTCACGTTGGAACAACTCGCCCGCTTCGCTACAAGAAAAGACATCCATGTTTACAAAATCTGAATTGAAAATATTGCCTGACAGTATTAATTTATTTCAAATTCGTAAAACCGCAACTGCATCCCTCACTTTTCCCACACTCCCCAAAATGCGCAAATTATTCACTCTCATCGAATTGCTGGTCGTCATCGCGATAATCGCCATACTAGCCTCCATGCTTCTTCCAGCCTTGCAAAAGGCGAAGAAGAGCGCGCAGAAGACCAATTGCCTGAGCCAGAAGAAGCAGGTTCTCCTCTCTCTGACCATGTATTCCGATGACTGCTTGGACATGGTGCTAGTTCCTTATCTGGGCAGCGAAGAGAGCGGGATGGGCATCACCGCCACTCCGAATTCCAGTTATGTTCACTATCTGAAGACCCTGCATTACGTCGAGGGGCCAGAGGTGTTCTGCTGTCCCCTGGTCGAGGGGAACTACAAGTCCCCTGATTCCGTGTTGTACTACAGTGCGGTCTTCGGGTTGCGGAACGGTCTGGTGCCGAGTTCGCTCTACCCGACTTTCTACAAGAAGATGTACAAGACGGTGCAAATCAGGACGCCCTCCAATCTGATGCTGAGCGTGGACACCTATGCTTCGTCAAGCCAGTTTGACCACAAGTCCAGCTATCAATACCTTTGGGGAAGGATGAACACGTCGCACATCCTGGCTTTCGGGCACATGAAATCCGCCTCCATCGGATATGGAGACGGACATGCCGTCATGGCGACCCGTTCGGATATCCTCAAAAACCAGGATTCCGAGGTCTCCCACCTGCAATACAAGACGATAGCCACGGAAATCCCCGACAATCCAAGATAAGGGACTGTCACGATGCGCACACAGTTGCTGTTTTTTCTTGCCGCAGCCCTTGCCGTGCAGGGCGGCCTGCCCTGGTCGTGCGACTTCGCCTCCCACTCCCCTGCCCTGAAATTGCTGGGCACGGCGAAAATCGAGAACGGCGCATTGAGCCTGGACGGGCGCGGCTCCTATGCCGTCATCCCTGACAGTGCGGATTTTCATCCCGGTGAATCCGGCCTGACGCTTGCCCTGGTTGCCAGGCTGGATGGCGGCGACCGCTCCCAGGCAACCCAGGATTCCCTGGACATGCTATGCTCCAAGGGACGCGAATACATCTTTGCGCACCAGTCGGGAAAACTGTATTTCAATTTCCACGACGGCAATTCCTGGTGCGCCACCACGATGGGAGGCAGGGCTCCGCAGGCAGGGGTCTGGGCGCACTTTGCCGCCGTCATGGAGCATTTCGACGACCCTGCCCAGGGCGAGGCAGGCTACATTATCCGCATCTACCTCAACGGCGAACTCGCCATCGCCCGCCGCTTCCAGGGAGTCAAGCCGCTGCGCACCGACTCGCCCGTCGAACTGGGGCGCGGCTTCGGCGGAGGGCCCTGGTTCATGGAAGGCCGCATCGCCAACGCGGAACTCCACGACCGACCGCTCTCCCCTGCGGAAATCGCCAGTCTGGCGGGCAAATCACCGCTGGTCAAAGGACTCCTTCGGCCTGGCTTCAACGAGGTGCCGCAGTCCGTGAAGGACATGGCAATCCCGTTGCAGGCAAACGCCTCCTTTCCGCAGAACTGGGTTCTGGACTGCCTTGCCAGGGCCTCCTCGACAGGCGCGGACCAAGCGGATGTCCTGGCCGCGCTGAAGTGGACAGCGGCCATTTTGGAGCGTGAAGACGTCGGCGCATTCACCATCGCCTTCAACGCGGGCCCCCATCCTTTTCGCATTCGTCTTGACGAATCTCTCGCCGCGCTTGTCCAGACAGGCAAGGGACGGGGCGGACACCCCCTGCGCGGACTGCTCGATTTGAAGCGCCGACGCGAAATCCTCGGCGAAAGCGCATTGGGCTGGGAGATGACCTGGAAAGACGAAGCGGGTGAGCATCGCCTGCGCAATTTCGACGACGGCTGCGTCTGGAACGCCACGCTGGAGGGAAAACGCCTGGCTGTCCATTGGACTGTCGAGACGGCGGGATTGTCCGCCACAGCCGATTCCTCCCTGACCTTGGCCCATGCGCGGCTGGAAAGCGATTTCCGCGTGGAGAACCATACGCCCGCCGCAATCCTCCAGGAAGTGACCTACCCCAAACTCAACATCCGCAAATTGAGTTCAGGGCGGGATTGGCTGGTGCATCCGTGGATGTGCGGCGTCCTGGTCGCCAATCCAACCGAGGAGCAGTTCCGCTACGGCCAGGAGGGAACCTTCCCCAGCGGGCGCGTCTCCATGCAGTTCGGCGCGTACTATGACGATGGCGGCGGACTCTATTTCGGCATGGAGGACCCGTTGGCCAGGACCCGCCACTACTCGGTCGTCGGGAGGCATGGTGAACTGGAGGTCGCCTGGCGCACGCCTGTCGCATACGGAGAAAAAGGGGGGAACGGGTTCGACCTGGGCGCCGTCGCCGCCCTGGAGCCGTTCTGCGGGCAATGGCATGAGGCGGGCCGCATCTACCGCCGCTTCCTGGAGAGGAAGGCCTCCTGGTGGGTCCATGACCTGCCTCGGCTCTCGACCCCGCAATGGTTCCGCGAAAACACGCTGTGGCTCCTCCACTTCACGTCGGACAGGCAGTCCGCCGAAGACCTGTGCGACACCGCCGCATACCTGCATGAATATTTCGGACTCCCGTTTGGAGTCCACTGGTATCTTTGGAGCGAGGACTCCCGCCTGGGATGGCCGCATTTCCCGCCAAAGGACTTCACGGCGGAGACCAATCGCCGACTGCGCGAGGCGGGACTCTTCACGATGCCGTACATCGACTCCCGATTGTGGAGAATGGACGCGGACACGGCGGAGACCACCCTTCCCTGGCTCCCCATGGGCAAACGCAATGCGTGCATCGCCGCCGACGGAACCATCCCCACCGAGACGTATGGCAAGGACAACCGATATGCCGTGATGTGCCCCGGCATGGGCGAATGGCGCGATGTCCTGGAGACGCTTGTCGCCCGTGTCGTCGGATACGGCTTCTCCGCCGTCTATCACGATCAGGTCGCCACCGCCCGACCCATCCTTTGCCACGCCAGGCCCCATGGACATCCCCTCAACGACCCGTGCCTATGGCTCCAGGGAGGCTACTGGCCGCTCTTCCAACGACTTCGGGATACCATCCCTGGCCTCGCTCATACGACCGAAGAGGCTTCCGACCCCTATCTGAAATGCTTTGACGGCTATCTTGGCTGGCGCTGGACAGACCCGGAGCAAATCCCCCCTTTCCAGTCCATCTATGCTGGACGAGTCCAGTTTGTCGGGCGAATCTACAACCACCACGTCCCTGGCGACCCCCAGTCCTTCTTCAGCAAATTGGGACAGCAACTGGTCAACGCAGAACAGCTCGGCTGGTTTACCCTGGCTGAAATGCGCAGGGCGGACGAGCGACGCCTCTTCGTCAAGAAGGCCATGCATGTCCGCAAGGCGCTTCTCCCCTGGTTCAACGCGGGGGAGATGCTCGCCCCCGTCGATTTTGGCGGCACAATGCCCATGGAGGGCTGCAAATGGGGCGGAGTTGTCCCGCACGTTGTCCGAATGCCCGCCATCGCCAGTTCCGCCTGGAAAGGGCAGGATGGCTCCCGGCTCTGGCTCTTCGTCAACACAACCGACCAGGAGAGGGCGGCGCAGCCCGTCATCCAGGCCAGGCAAGGCCTCTGGCTCTGCCGGGAAGGGGCCGCCCAGCCCGCGCATTCCCTTGCAGCGCCAGTGGTGAACCTCCGTCCACGCACCGTCGAGGTCTGGCTGGAGGGACGGCAGGAGGCCGCGGAAACGCTCCAGGCGACGCTTCGCGCCATCGCCGGTTTTGACGCGGGGCGCCCCGCCTGGCCCCGCACCTCCTTTCCGTCCAGCCATGCACAGGCCCTGCCAGGGCATGCCTACACCGCCGGCTCCGCAGTCGGGCTCGTGGGCTGCACCCTTGCCCAGGACAAATCCCATGTGGGGCACCTCGCCGCCGGTGCGGTCATTGCCTTCGGCAAACTTGACTTCGGCACACGCAAAGTCTCCTCCCTGGACTTGACGTGCGCCGTCTCCCCGCAGTATTCTGGCGGAACCGTCGAACTGCTGGACGGGGAGCGGGCCATCGCCTGCCTCGTGCTGGAAAGCACAGGCGGATGGAACGATTACCGCGCCTTCACCATGGCCTTGCCGACGCCACTTTCCGGAACCATCGACCTGCGTTTTCGCTTCCTGGAAAACGCCGCCTGTAATTTCAAATCCTGGAGTTTCCAATGAACCCCAAGCACATCGAGGAATACTCGCACATTGAGCAGCCATTTCAGGGGGAGCCACCACTGGTCGCCGACCTGAAACGCCCCCTGGAGTGGTCTTTGTCCGTAGGACAGGGCTGCCCTGCCCAAGAGATGACAAACCGACTGGCCGACGGCGTGGCATTGCTTCTGGAATACGAGGACGAGAGCGGACACCTTGACACCGCCTACGACTCCCTGCGCCGTCTCCTGGCCGCCAAGGGGATAGCCGTGCATTCACAGTGCTTCCCCATCCGCATCCGCAGGGATGGCTCGCTGATGCGCGAGGAGCATACCCTGGCCGTCCGTCCCGAAGGGATTGAAATCACCGCCGCCGATGCGGATGGGGTGCGCCGTGCCGTCTATCTGCTGGAGGAGAGGATTGCCGCAGCCGAGGGGAAATCCTGCCTGCCCGGCTTCTGGCGTCGTCGTCCGTTTATCCGCAACCGCATTTCGAGGTGCTTCTTCGGGCCGACCAACCGCGCGCCGTTCTTCATCGACGAACTCGCCAACGACATCGACTACTATCCCGACGACTACCTCGACAAACTGGCGCACGAGGGAATCAACGCGCTCTGGCTGACCATGTACTTCCGCGACCTTCCCTCGGACATCCTGCCCGGAAAGGACAATTTGGGCGCCAGACGCCTGGAGAAGTTGCGACTCACCGTCCGGCGTTGCCTGCGGTACGGCATCCGCATCTTCCTCTTTTTCAGCGAACCAAAATACTTCAATGACTCGGGGGAATGGTGGGCCGTGCCGACCGAGGCCGCCTCCGCCCATCCCGAACTGCTGGGTTCCGCCGCCCAGAATGTCCGTCACTTCTGCACCTCCACGGAGGCAGGACGGGAGTATATCCGCGAGACGCTGCACACCATCTTCCACGCCGTGCCAGGACTGGGCGGCGCCATCAACATCATGCTTGGCGAGGACAATGGCTCATGCGTCGCGGCCCATGTGCAAAATGCGGTGACGCAGGCGTGCCCCCGCTGCTCCACCCGTCCTCCCGCCGAAATCTACCGCGAGTTGGCCTGCCTGATGCGGGACGCCATCCGCTCCGCCAATCCGCAGGCGGATTTCATCGGCTGGTTCTACACGCCTGGACAACGTGATGGCGGCGCATTCTCTCAACGGCTTCTGGAGGCGGTCAGCCAATGGCCAGATGACTGCGGGCTGATGTTCAACTTCGAGTCAGGAGGATTTGCAAGGCAATTGGGCAAGGAACGGCCCGTATTCGACTACTCGCTCTCCTTTGTCGGCCCCAGCGGACTCTTCGCGGAGGTCGCCCGCTCCCATGGCTGCCCCGCCGCGAAACTTCAGGTCGGCTGCTCGCACGAAGACGCCTCCGTGCCGTTCATCCCAGTGCCATCCAATCTCTTCCTCAAGTACCGAGCGCTCCATGAACTCGGCGCCAAATCCGTCATGCAGTGCTGGTATTTCGGCAACTACCCAGGGCTGATGAACCGCGCCGCTGGCATTCTCTCCTTCGAGCCGTTCCCAGAGAGCGAGGAGGACTTTCTGCTGGAATTGGCGCGTCCCCACTGGGGAAGGCATTCCGCGCAGGCGGCGGAGGCCTGGCGCCATTTCGCGGAGGGGTACCGGCAGTTTCCGGCCTGTCTCGCCTTCGAATGGTATGGCCCCCTCCATCACTGCATCGCCTGGCCCCTCCATCTCTTTCCCGTGGACGCCCCCATCTCCCCTTCCTGGCTTCTCAAGTCATTTCCCGAAGTCAGCGGCGACCGCATCGGGGAATGCCTCAATTACCAGTTCACCCTGGACGAATGCAGGAGGCTTTGCCACGCCATGGATGACGAGTGGCAGCGGGGCCTCCGCCTTTTCCGCCCGCTCCGTGAACCCTTTGCCAATGACCGACCTCGCCTGGATGATATCCGTCTCGCCGAAGCCATCGGACTGCAAATACGCAGCGCCTGCAACCTTCTGGATTTCTATGCGCTTAGGGAAGAGATGCTTTATCTGCAGCAGGACAACCTTGAGGCCATGCGGAGCATTGTGGAGGAGGAAATCCTCAACTCGGAGAAGATGCTTCGGCTTTGCCAGGAAGACCCGCGCCTGGGATACCATTCCGAAGCGGAAGGCTACCTTTTCTTCCCGCAGAAACTCCGCGCCCGCATCGATTTGCTGCACGAACTGCTCGCCGAGGATTTCCCGCAGTTCCGTCTGGACGACCCGCGCTGGCGGGAATACACTGGAGCGGTCATGACGGGACCGTCCATGTGCGCCGTCCACGGGGAGAATCCAGCGGATTGGCAGCCTTTGGGTAGTTCAGAACATACGTGGGGCGTCTGCCATGACGGTGAATTCCTGACCTTCATCCTGCGCGGCTGCGCTGGAAAAACCTGCGGGCTCGAAGTCGCGCCCTGCCGACTGTGGCCACCCGTCCGGCTTGACGTCAACTGGAATGGACGGCGGCTCTACTACGTCGGCACCATGTTCCGCACCCTGCCAGACTTTTCGGTCGATGAGATAGGAAATGACCTGCGGATTCGCCTCCCGTTAGCCATTTTCGACGGTTTCAGACGGCCAGGCTTCCCTCTGCGGGTCAATGTCTGGTGCGAAGATGACAGTTGGATTCCGCGCAACCCCCTGCCGCCACGGCTTATGCACCGTGACCACAACCCCATGGCCGCCGGCTGGCTCATTGATGCGCCGCACAAAGTTCGGCTATCTGCTCGGGGGAGAATTTCTGCTGAACAAGGAATTCCTGAAGCATGGCCTCCTGCAAAGCCTTTTCGCGCATGAGACGCGCAAGTTTTCCGGCCATCTCCTCGCCTCCCTCTTTCTCCACTGGTCTGGAAACCGTGCATGAATATAGCACAGGATGGCGATTCATTCAACTCGCCGGAAAAGACTGTTTCAAACCGTCTCGTGAGTCCAGGAACCGATCTGTCCGGCTTCCGAGTCGAAATTGACTCCGACCAGGAAAATCCTTTTTCCCGTGTTCATATAGCGCCGAAAGTAGTCGCGGTCCCGAATCTGCGCCAAGGCGACCTCCGTCGTCTTGTCGAGCTTGAACTCAAAGACGAACACGTTATCGTCATTGCTGGCCACCGCGTCGATTCGGCCGCTGTTGGTCCTGGACTCCGCCGTTATGCTGATGCCGAACAACATGAAGATGGAGAAGAACAGCAGGTGGAAATTGTTCTCGTCCTTCAGGTGAACGTCGTAAGGGACTTTGGCGAAGAAGACCTTCATCGTCTCCATGAAGCCGTCCACATCCCCCGCCGTGACCGCATCCGCAAGTCGATACACGGAGTTTTTCACCTGGTCGGGCCGCAGTCCGCTGCAATATCCGGCTAGGTAGGTCTCGAAGGAGCCCTTGACCTCAAGATTCGGGAAGCGCAGATTGTAGGCGGTGTCCCCGTACCGCTTCACCGCGCTGTCGATGGTCAGATAACCTGTCTGGAGCAGCAGGGTCAGCGGGTCCAGACGGTCAATCTCGTAGGCGTCGAAGGCGAAGTTGGACACGGGGGATGAAAGCGTCTTCTCGAAATCGAAGCGCTGCCTCTTTATCAGTTCCAGCAGGAACGACGGCGTGCCAGTCGAGAACCAGTAGTTGTTGAATTTACCGTTGGACTCGAAGAACTTTGTCAGCGACACAGGGTTATACACAGTCTTTGCGTTTTCCTCGAAACGGTAGCCGTTGTACCATTTCTTTATTTTCGCCATAAAGTCTTCAACATCCTTGTCCCCTGCCAGAAGGGCAATGCGGTCGGCGAAATTCGCCTCCAGCTCCTCCTGCGTGTAGCCGAGCATGGTGGCGTATCTGGCGTCCATCGTGATGTCGGTCAGGTTGTTCAGGTCGGAGAACAGCGACACGTGGCAGAATTTGCTGACGCCTGTGATGAAGGCAAAACGCAGCTTTCCCTCAAAAGCCTTTATCACGGAATAGAATGCTTTGAGGTCTGCCAGTATCTGCCCGCATTCAGGTTTGCCGACATTGTTCAGAATCGGCTTGTCGTATTCATCCAGCAGGATGACGACCTTCTGTTTTTCCGCAAGTGCGGTGATGATCTCCCGGAACATCTGGTCAGGCCTGGCCTCCGTCAGTTTCAGATGGTGGTATTCGGCGGTTTCCCGCATCAGCCGCCCCAGACTGTCTCTCACCGCTTCAACGCTGCCGAAGTCAAAGCCATTCAAGTCCAGATGAATCACTGGACTCGGGCTCCAGTCGAACGGCTTGTCATATATCGCCAGCCCCCGGAACAGTTCTCTTTTCCCTTGAAAAACCGCCTTGAGGGTGGAGATGGTCAGTGATTTTCCAAAACGGCGCGGGCGAGACAGGAAATAGGATTCTCCTGGCGGGTCTATCAGATGCCACAGGTATTCCGTCTTGTCAACATACAGATAGTCCGCCGTGCGCAGTTTTTCAAAGTCGTATATGCTTGTCGTCAGATTCTTCATGGAATCCACCGGTTTTTTCTGGAAAGGGATTGAAAATAGGGAATTATATACTTTAGTGTCCAAAACCATCTAGACATGCGGGAACGCGCATTTCAGATTTGCCAAACAAGTATTGGCGGCAACTAAAGTATTCAATTCCTTTAATTTATCCCTCATTCCGAATTCCGCAATCGACCTTGGGAACAGTTTTTCGGTTTTCTTCACGGCAACGGTAATCCCTCAACGACTGATATTGGCTTGGGGCTTCGCAGAAAAAGCCGCGAAGGCTTTACAAACTTGCGCGTTTCATGCGCGAAAAGGCTCTTTGCGCTGTTGGCAAAAAAGACATCGGTGATTACATTTAAGATGACGCAAATATGGATGGGGATGTCTGCGAGTCCCCGAAGGTTGACGAACTCATGGAACTCCTGGCCAGTTTTCAGCGCGATGTGCCGGGGCGGAAGGTCCTCGTCTTCTCCGAATGGGTGCGCATGCTGGAATTGGTGATTGCCGGCAATCGGTGAAGGCGGTCACCGCCTGGCTGGACGGACTTCTGCCGGGCAGTGACAGCTAGTAGTGAAGAAGCCCGGGGTTTTGAGATAGTTCAGAGGCTGTTTTGTGGGGTGTGGAATTCAATGGTGCGCCTGCGCCAGTCCTGATAGCCCGTCCGGGCTTTGATTTCCTGGGTGACGAAAAGGTAACTCTTCACATCACGTCGCTCGGTATAGGGGTAGGCCTGCACACGCAACACCCCGTCGCCATCCGCAAAGCGGACAGAGCCAGAAAGATCCTGGCCTATTCGGATATCCGCGTCAAGGAGCTGGCGAATATGATGGGCTTCCGCGACGTCAAGTATTTTTCCCGTCTCTTCCGCAAATATGCCGGTGTCTCCCCGCGTCGCCAGACCGTCCCGCCGACATGCGAACGATAACCCAAACACAGTTTTGAGCTGGCCCGCCCCGTGTCCTCATTGTTTGAGGAGGCGCGGGACGCCCTGTTCCAGGCCAGGGGAGATTTTGAGATTCCGTCCATCACGTTCACCCGCATCAACCATATCGCGATTCACATGGAATCTTGAGGCGCGGGACGCATGGCGACCGGGAAATCGTGAGTCATAGTAACTGTCGAGATGGAAATCGTCCTTATGAATCAGCGCCAAAGTCTGCGCATCCAATTTGTTCAACTGATTCTTCATTGCACTGCGCAGACCTCTCAACAGCCCCAGAGAATAATCGCGTCCGTCCCGCACACTGATGCGCCGTCCCGTCCTGACACGCATGGCCGTGAGTTGCTGGAAAGCGAAATGACGGATGAAGTCATAGACGTAAGAGGCTATTCGGCAGTTGGATACCGTGCCGCAAATCATCAATTGCTGCCGCCACTGCAAGGGTTTTGTCTGCAAGTCCGGCATCGGTATCCAAATCGAGCGCACCGACCAGAACTCATGAAGATACCCGCCAAGATAACTATCAAAAGTGTCTTTTCGGAATTGCGCCTTGCCCAAGGCGATAGTGATGTACTGCTCGTCATTGTCGAGATCCTCCTCAGATAGCCCGTAGCGGGTCATCAGAGCACGTGCCTTGCCCAGGGCGGCCTCCGCCTCATGTTCGTCCCCGCGCTCGGCCAGAGAAAGAAGTTTGCGGACTTTCTCCAGCAGTTCGCCGCCCGTTCCTGTGCCGCCCGCAAAAACCCGCGAGTCCAATTCGGAGATTTCGGTGGCTGCGGAGGGATTGGCGCCAATCCATTGGCAGACACGACGGAAGACAGGGCCGTGCGGCGGCTCCTCCACATCGGGATAAAACACCTCCTTCAGTTGGTGGGCCATTTCGTGCAGAAGCACATCCTCCACGGCATACCAGGGATGTTCCATGACCAATTCCAGGCGAAGTTCCAGCGTCTGCTTCTCCCCGCCGTACCAGCGCCCCAGCCATGAAACGCCAGGAGACAGCGCAAATACCGGCTCCTTGACCCGCCGTCGGTCTGACTCTTTCAGGCTGTGGCGAATGGTGTCCTGCCAGTTCAGCCGCAATGCCTCGATTGCCGTCTCACTGAACAATTTGAGAAGTTGCGGACTGGAAAATTTCACATCCATGGTTGATTTTTGAAGAAAACGGCGTATATTATAAGTTGTCTCGTATGCGGGTGTAGCATAGTGGTAATGCTCCAGCCTTCCAAGCTGGCTAGGAGGGTTCGATTCCCTTCACCCGCTCCAGGTTTTCAGCCCGATGATCTTTCATCGGGCTTTTTTTTGCCCGTCCGAGTGCCTTGCCGCACGATTTCCGGA
>JAFRLP010000070.1 GCA_017431185.1 Victivallales bacterium
GGTAGAAGACGCCGCTGGGGGCATGGCACAGCAGATTGAGCGCACCGCCGCCCATGAGGGGATGACGGTAATGCGCCAATGCCCACTTCTCCCACCGCCGCGCCTCTGCCGTCCAGTCGCCATGCCCCATGCAGGCAAACAGTTTCAGGGCATAGTGCGGATGATTGTTGCAGGGGAAAAACAGCAGCCCAGGTTCACAGGTCACACCGCCGGAGGGGGATTCGCGCATTTGCGACACCGTGACATCAATCAGTTTCCGCACGTCGTAATGGACGCTTTTCGTTTTGTCCCACACAAAGTCAAAACCTTGCGTCCAGTACTTGACGTCGCCCGTGAATCGCTCATAGAGCGCCAGAAGCTGAAGCAGATGCCCCGTGTACATGACATTTTCGCGGCAGCAGGGGTCGGGGGCCCAAGGTTTCCTTCCCCAGTAATCCTTGGACTGCGAATAGGCCCACACCTCACGCTTCAGATAACGGGTGATGCAATTGTCCAGAATGCGCCCCGTCGTCGCCTTCTGCGCCTCATCTCCGCGCATTCCCAGCGCCGCCGCAGCATAGCCTGAAAACGCAATCTGATATCTGGCGGAGAACAGCCCGAACTGCCCGCCGCCCACCTTCCACCACTCCTTCTCCTCTTCGGCGGGCAAAGGCCCCATGATGTAATCCAGCCAGCGCAGGGCGGCCTGCTCGTCCTCTGACAAAGGGCGAAGCAGATTCACCCTCCCCTGCCCAGTCATGTCCAGACCATTCGGGTCAGTCAGGAATGCAGTTCTGCACCCAAACACCAGCAGCCCAAACAGGGTGAGACGCAACACCGTCATTCGTGTGTATGTTCTGCCCCAGGCTCTCATTTCGGTGATTCTCCCTCCATTAACCTTGAGCAAACACATGTTCATTCCAAATTAATGGAGCATAAAAAGCGTTTTCCTTCAGCCCCAAGGCCGCTTTCACGCTCGTCTTGTCATGTTCGGCCGCCAATCTGTTTCCTTGCACGTCAACACTGGTGGGAGGACTGAACAGGTGCAAAAAAAGCAAGCCAACCAACATTGTCGCATATAATTTATCACCAAATTAGCCAATTGAAAATACCAAGTCAATAAAAAAATGCCTCAGGTTCCGTGCCCATTGCATGGCGCGGAACCTGAGGCCTCCTTGCGTGCCCCCATCTCGGTTCACAAGAGCATTACCATTACCTATTCAGAAGGGGTGTTTTTGTTGTGTGACGCACACTGGACTGGCACGGAGACTCGTTTATTTATGGAAAGCAGTTTGGAGGTCTCCTCCTTCGGCTCCTTGTAACGGAGTTTGACCGTGGCCAGTTCCGCGCTTCCTCCAATCGGGACATTCTTCTGGTATTTTAGGGCATCAACCTTGCTCGAAGGAACCTCTTTGCCGGCTGGCACGATTTCGTAAGGCACTGTGACACAATGCCCCGCCCCGATGTCCCCTGCATCCTTCTTGTCATCATTGAACTCCTCCTTCGCCATGACGCGGTTCTCGTATCCGAGCAGACGGTATCCCGCCACCTGCGCAGGATTGAACTCCACCTGCACCTTGACATCCTTCGCCACGGTCACCAGCGTGCTGTCCACCTGCTCGACAAGGAGTTTCCGCGCCTCGCTGAGCGTGTCAATGTACCCGTAGTTGCCATTGCCGTCAGAGGAAAGGCGCTTGAGCGTGGAATCGTGATAGTTTCCCATTCCGAACCCCATGATGGAGAGAAAGACACCAGTCTTCGCCTGCTCGGCGATGAAGCGGGAGAGTTCACCGATATCGCTGATGCCAACATTGAAGTCTCCGTCTGTTCCCAGAATGACCCGATTGACGCCGCCTCTCCTAAAAAAAAGCCGTCCAGAGACTGGACGGCTTTTCTGTATCAAGCGCCTGAAGAAGCGGCAAGGAGATTTAGAACGCGGTGAAATGCACGGTAAGCCTCTTGGAGCCACGGGTGAACACCACTGCGGTCTTGCCAGGGCGGATGGCTTTCAGTTCGACATCAGCCTTGTAACGGCGATGCCCGTGCTTGCCGTCCCGGTCGTGTTCCAGTTTGACACGGCAGATATTCTGGTCATAACTGACCACTTGCCATAGAATGACAGAATCCTCCTCCAAGTCGATGTCTATGTCTTTTCCCGGGGGGACGGAGACCGCAAAATGCTCGTCTTGCCCAAGGGAAGCATAGGGCAGGAACTGATCATCA
>JAFRLP010000071.1 GCA_017431185.1 Victivallales bacterium
ATAGCGACCCGCTATCCTGCCACATTGCAGGAAGCCTCAAAGGACTCGGTGCTGCTATTCGAATTCCTTATCTCCGTATGGCAGCCACAATGGGCCACCTTCCAGCAATGGGGACAGGCGCTCCAGGATGCGCGCGAGCGTGTCCGTCCTGGAGGGGCCCATCCCACGGTCGGGACAATGCATGGACTGGCGCTTGCTTCCTACTCGAAGCGGCTGGCCCACTATGTCGCCGCCTCCGCTGGCGTCCGCTACTGGGGGTATGCCTCAATGGGCTTGCAGGAGAGTGAGTATGAGGTGAATCGGCATTTTCTCCGTTTCGCCGAGTTCTATTTCAACCCGGAGTTCGCGCCATTGCCGCCTGAACGCAGGCAAACAGAGATCACAGTCACTGGATCGCCACGTGCCTATGTCGGACCAATGGTGTATGAACGTACCACTGCGACTGGGCGGGAAATGGTCATCCATCTCATCAATCTGCCAGAGGAGAGCGACTATTTCTGCCAACGCCATGCCTGGCCGCCGCCACGGCGGGACACCTGCATCGAGGTACGTCCTGGACATGGGGAGCACCTGCTCGGCGCATACGCAATACTGCCATTCACTCCAGAAAAGGGGGGACTGCCAGGAGTTGCCAGACTTTCGCTTCAGGGCCATCGCTGCGTACTGCCGGAATTGCGCGAGGCGGCCGCCATTGTCCTAAAATTCCAAGGAGTCAAACCATGAAGTCACTTTGTTTTGCCATTCTGTCTTTTGGCTTGACCATCGTCCTGTTTGCCCAGGCACCCGTCTTCACGCTGCATCTGGAAAATGCCGCGAAGACTTCGGGCAGCTGGCATTTCGGCGGCGAAGGCAGACGATGCCTCCATGTGAAAGAGGGGACACTGGTGTTTCGGCTGGAGGCCGCACCTGGCCGCGGCGACTCGGTTAGCGTTCCCGTTCCGCTGGTTTCATCTGGCCAGTTTGACTTTGAGGTGTGGCTGGAACCTGGTTCCGCATCCGGGCGAGGCGCTGGTCTGATGGTCTCTCTATACCACCTCTCCACCTTTTTCCACGACCATTGCCAGGACTGGCGAAGCTGGCGTCCCTCGCCAGAGTCGCACCGCGAAACCGATTTCAACGTCGAGCCGCCTGGACACCGCTTTCTCACCACAACCACGACTGGGCGATGGATGCATTGCCGAATTCTCTTTGACCGAAAAAGGGATTACGCAGAATATTATCTGAATGATCTGGACAATCCTGTCTCCATGCAGGATGGCGTTCCTGTCTGGGGAATGGACGAGGTGCTCGGCGGTCATCTGGTCATAGCCAATATGGGGCAGACCAGAATTCCCTATGAATGTCGGCTGCGCAACCTGGAGCTTCGCGAAATCAAGGAGGAGGACAGCATGGGGGAAAAACGCAACCAGGTGCTTTTGTTAACTGGCTACAGCTACGACGGAACGGAACTTTGCTCCGCTCTGCAAAAAAGCAGGCTTTCCTTCACGGAGTACCGCCTTGAAAGCGTTGGTTCAAGGGTGGAGCCAGAAAACAATCTCGTCTGGAGAAAGCTTCCAGGAAGCAAGGCGCTGGGGAGCGCTCGCACACTGCTGCTGGCAGATGCCCCTGCTGGTCCAAATGGAATCTTGCCTTCTCCCTGGCTTGCCAGCCTGGAACGGCACGTCAAATCCGGAATGCACCTCATTGTGGCGGGCGGCCTGTTTACGTTGGAGCGCGGCGAGTTCCGCAATACGCCTCTGGAGAAAATCCTGCCGTTGGAATTGCCCAGCCCCAACACACCGCTTGCAGTCACAGCTCTGCGTGGCCTTCAGGTGACGGGCAGTCCTGAACTGTGCAAGCTCGTGGCTGACACGCTGGACTTGATTCTCAATGCAGTTCATCCGTCCCCAGATGCGACCATCATTCTTCATGCAGACGGGCATCCGCTAGTCTTCACCCGTCCATTGGGAAAAGGCAGGGTCACCGTCCTGCCGGCCTGTCCCCTGCCGGAAAACACTGGGCGTTCAAAGAGCGCCGTCCAGATGACCAACCTTCTTCTCCAACTCATTCGAGAATGAATATGCCAATCGAATCTCCAGTCATCCACCGCCATCCCAACAATCCAATCCTGAGAGCCACAGGCGAACTGCCCTGGGCCAGCGCCTTTGTCCTGAACCCTGGCGTGGTTTTCGACAACAGACTCTTCCGGATGCTCTTCACTGCGGGCAACGGCGATGGAGCACTCCATCTGGGTTATGCCGAAAGCCGTGACGGGATTCATTTCACGCCTCGTCCCCACCCCTTGCTCTCGCCTTCGGCAAACCCAGACGCATTCGATTTCGGCACGGTGGATGACCCCAGAATCACCATACTTGACAACCAACGCTACATCGTCTATGCGGCCCGTTCCCAGAACATGAACCGCTATGCCTCTGGCGACTTCCGTGTCGGCCCGCACGGGGAACGATGGCAGACCTGGAGAAACAACTACCGACGCATCGGTCTGGCAACCATCTCCCCTGACTGGACGGATTGCCGGCGCATAGGTTCCCTCTCCAGTCCTCACCTCTGCGATGCAAACGCACTCCTTTTCCCCGAAAAGGTCAACGGGGAATACGTCTATCTCCATCGTCCCACGGCTGCCATTCCCTGGACTCTCCCCATGCGCTACTGCCCTGGCGCCATCTGGATTCTCTTCACCAAGCAAGTCAGTCATTGGGCCAGCGATCGTCGAGAGGATCCATGGAACATGGTTGACAAGGTTGACATGCCCGATGACTACCTTCTGCTCCGCCCAGAGCGTTCCTGGGAAAGTGACAAGGTTGGCGCCCTGGGCGTGCCCATTGTGACGGATGACGGTTTTCTCGCCTTCTACCATGGGGTTGACCGTGCAGGGACTTACCGTGTCGGGCTTGTTCTGCTGGATCGCGCTGACCCCAGAAAAGTTCTTTGCCGCACACCCTTCCCCATTATGGAGCCAGAGACACCTCTGGAAAAGAGCGGCAGCTATCCCAACTGCATATTCCCCTGCGCAAATGTCCTGGTCGGAGACGAAATCAGACTCTATTATGGCGCAGGCGACCAATGCATCTGCATGGCCATGGCCAGCCTGCGGGAACTGATGAATCATGTCAAACGTTTCCCCGTGAAATGAATTGTTTCCTTGTGAAGGATTTGAAAAAGAAAGAATGGAACTTGCAAACAGAATGGCGAAAGATACAGTATCACACAGTTTTTTCATTTCCAGCCATGGACGACAATAGAAAAACGGCAGACAATGGAAAAACAAGATAGATCCCCCTCCTGAGGAAAGTTCACATGACCAGCGGCAAGTTCCAGGATCTTGTGTTCCACATTGACGTGGAGGACAAGGAGAATCCCATCTACATCCAAATCAAACGCCAGGTCTTGCGTTATGCGCAAGAACATCACTTTCGCCAGAACGACCCCATGCCCGACATCACCACGATTGCCACGGCAGCGGGCGTCAGTCTGCGGACCGCCAACCAGGCGATGGAATCGTTGTCCACAGACGGCTACTGTTACCGCCGCCGCAAGCGGGGCAGTTTCTACATGGAACCATCCAGGAGCATCCGCCGGATGTGCGCCGTCTTTCTGTCCAGGCAGGGATTGATGAACGACGAGATTGAGATGGAGTACTACAAAGGCCTCTATTCCTATGGCATGGAGCATGAAATCGATGTCGCCACAATTCAAGGCTCACGCACTGAGGCATTCCAATTCTACAACACCTTGGAACGCGTGGAACTCTGCGGCATGGCCGTGCTCAACGAATTCGTCGGAGACAGCATTCTGGAGCTCGCCAAACAGTACCCCAAAAAACGCATTGTCTTCCTATGTCCCCGCCTTGACAACCTGCTGGGGCATTTGCCTCACAATTGCCACATTATCCTGAATGACGACTTCGACGGCGGATACCGCCTGGCTGAATACTATGCATCTCTCGGTTGCCAGAGCATGGCCATCCTCTCCATGGAGCTCCCTGAAAATGATGGCAGCTACCGTCGGCGGGTGAAAGGCTTCACCGCAGCCGCCAGCAAATATGGGATTGCCTTCCAGCCACAACACGACCTGCTACTGTGTCGCCAAACAGACAAGTTCTTCAATCAAAGGCAGACCGCATTTCTATGCATGCGCGAATTTCTGAATGCCCGTCAGAACCTACCAGAAGTGCTTTTCTGCACCAACGACAACCTGGCACTTGGCGCAATGGAGGCAATACAACTCTGCGGAAAAGGCGGAGGCACGGTTGTCACTGGTTATGACGGTCTCTATCACTACCAATCCTTCTGCCGCCCTTTCAATACGGTACGGGTGCAATTTGCAGAGATGGGCAGCCTGGCCATGAACATCCTCAATAGCCAGGAGGAATATCCGTCCAGAATCGAGGTCAAGCCAGAGCTGGTATTGCATTGAACGCCAAAGACGGGAGGAAATCAGAAGGTTCGGAAAACTCCCAAGGAGATGGTGTCCAGAGGGATTTTTTTCATTGTTCGCCTCGCACTATCCACAGATAGGGTTAAATTTCTATGGTGAGAGAAAGCTTTGCAAAGGAAAACGATGAAGACGGCCGTAAAAATAGATTCAGGCAACTGGTCAGTCTGGCTGGAAGTGCTGGCCAGGCAACGGACTGCCGACCAGGAACTCTACCAGCATCTTCACGGGCTGGACTGTGACGCCAGCCTCTTCGACAGCCAGGATTTTCAGGCCAGGCTCAAGGAAATGGGCCTCCGTTGTCTGCATGAACGCAATCTGGTGCCGAATGATGCGTCCGCCGCACTCTCCTTGGCTGTGCATCAGCATTGCCTGCCGCAGTTCTATGCCCAGATATATCACGCGATGGGAGTGGCGGGGAGCGTTGCCGACTGCCAGGCGTTCTCCATGCCCTTTCGGCTCGACCGTCTCCCCGCCAATGCCTCAGGGGAGGATGGGGGGACGCACAG
>JAFRLP010000072.1 GCA_017431185.1 Victivallales bacterium
ATCATCTTCTGCTGGGAGAAGCTGTTCAGCGAGTCCATCTTGGACTCAATCTGGGTGATGAGCTCGTCCTTGTCGGAGGGCAGATAGGAGGAGGCGTTCGAGACGCTGCCGTTCCCTGACGCCCAACCGAGTGTCTGGACATAGTTCAGGAGGTCCTCCTTGTATGTGTTGTCAATCTCCTGCACCAAGTCCTCCTTGGTCATATTTGGCCACCATAAGTGGTCCACGCCTTGA
This sequence comes from Victivallales bacterium, assembly GCA_017431185.1. Next base: position 235 of record JAFRLP010000072.1, read on the forward strand.
TAGTTGATGATTTCATTCACATCGTCATCGGAGAGAGAAGCCCCCGCCGCGAGCGAATCGGCAAAAGAGCAGACTTTGTAGAAGGCTTCGGCCCGGTCTTGGGTCAGATAAGTCATCCCCGTATGATACAGGAACTCATACGCCTTCGTGTAGGTTGTTCCACCATACGAATAGCTCCCCGTCACATCAATGATGTGATTGCTGTCAAGCTGGTTCCAGAGGGTGACCATCTCGTCAGCCATTGTGGGGGAACTGGAGGGCGTGGCGCCGCCCACGACGATGGCCAGAAAATCCTCGGCGCTGTACTTCAGGCCGTCGTAGGTGTATTTGTCCGTGATGCCTGACAGCGACGTGCCCGCCAGGAGCTTGGTCTCGATGTCCGTAAGGGATTCCAGGATGGCGGTGTTGTCGCTCATGGTCTTCATCAGCTTAATGATGGCCTCCTCCTTCTCGGCGGCCCGCGCAAGGCAAATCACCATCACCAGTTCCGCCATCGACAGCTTCCGCAGGTCCCCATTGTCGTCTGTCACGCCCTCGACGGTGTAGAGGTGTCCCTTCACCGTGTCGCCGTTCACGTATGTTCCCTGGGTGGCGTCATATTTCTTGAACTGAGCCACATTGAATTCAACGGAGGATATTGTCTGCGTTGCCATTTGCCGTTCCCCTAGTTAGAACCTCTTAGAGATTCGATGCGATGTTGTTGGAGCTGCCGCCCGTCGATTTGACGAGGCTTGACCCCGTGGTGAAGGCGACGTCCCGCTGGCTGATGAGGGACTGCACGTCAATCATGTCCTCCTGGGCCTGGCGCGTCAATGCCTCCATGTGGTTCTTCATGGCGTTGATGACCTTGAAGCGCCCGCTGTAGCTGGTGTCCAGGCTGTCCGGGACCTCGGCGCTGGTCATGCCCAGCGTGTTCCGCAGGAAATCCCTGACCGTCGCCCAGTTGGAGACGCTGTTGGTCGCCAGCTGGTCGAGATACTCCGAAGCCGTCTTCAGGTCCTCGACGTTGTTGTTCATGATGTTCATCTTGTTGACGCTCTGCGCCTCCTTGTTCATGCCGGCGCGGATGCAGACGGCGGCCATGAGCTGGCCAAGCGTCAGCTTCTCGCCGCCGTCCATCGAATACATGTTGACGGCCTGCGCACCGGGAGGCGCGTAGCGGTTCGTGGACACTTGAACGGATAGAATCATGCTTGCGGCCCCCCTTACATGTTCCTGATGACGTTGTCGCGGGTCTCGGAGACGTTGGTCATGAGCGTCGTCGCCGTGGTGAAGGACTCGTCGCGCCTATCGACGAGCGACTGGAGTCGCGTCATGTCCGTCTGCGCCGCGTTGTTGCGCTCGTCAATCATGTTCTTGAGCATGGAGACCATGCCGTCCACGGAGTGTTTGCTCCAAGGCTCGTTCCACCAACTCAGGTCTGAGCTTGGCGTGCCGCCCTTCCTCCTGTATGCCTCCGACCCCAAGGGGACCATCTCCGAGGTGACGCCAGAGACACTCGCGCTCGCGTCGCCGTTGGCGTCATGGGCAAACTTCGACTGCGTCTCGCTGAAGATGGCCAGCAGCGACCCGAGCAGCTCCAGCTCCTTGTTGCGGTTGCGCATCCGCGTGGAGAGCGGCCCGACCTCCCCCTCCACCGCCGTGGCACGGTGCTCGGAGATGGCCACCATCAGGTCCTGGAAGTCCGTCGAGACTCCGTTCAGCTGGTAGTCGTAGACGGTGGTGCCCCAGCGTGTCCTGAATTCGTCAGTCCCGTTCCGGGTCACTGCTATTGAAGAAATGCTGTCTGCCATTGTTGTTCTCCTGTACTCTATACCGGCGGCGGGTACGCCGCCGATACGAACGTTACTGTCCTATGTTGCGGAGCATGGAGTCCCCCGTGCCGCCGACCTTCTTGATGATTTTCGCCGCCGTGGTGAAGGAGTTGTCGCGCTTGCCGATGAGTCCCTGCATGGCGATCATGTCCTGCTGCAGGTCGTTGTCCTCCACGTCCATCGCGTATTCCACCTTGGCCCGGGCGTTCTCCAGGTCATCCCGCCTAACAGAATCGATATACAACACTCTGCCAAACGGCAATGGCATCTCCTTTGTCTTCACCGGACAACTCAATCCATAACGGCTCGTCACCGTCTTAATTGTACTGGCCCAGGAGATGTAATCACCGTGTTCGGAGGAGTCCGTAAACCATGAAATCTCGTCATCCGACTCGGGATCCTTCGTGGGCAGCTTGTCGATGAAGTTGCGGATGGCCTCATTGGCGTCCGCCAGCTCCTTCAGCTTCTGCTGCCTGGCGCGGAGGATGTCCGCGTAGGCGGTGGTCTCCGCCTCTATGGCGGCGGATGAGGCGAAGCAGGCAAGGGCCGTGGCGGTGCCGAAGTCCTTTCCCGCCACGCCGTCCAAGGTGTAGTCCACCATCTGCACACCGTAGATGCTGAATCCGTCAATCTTGTTGGTCTCTATGAGAGTGGACATGGCTGGAACCTCCTATGCCTGGATGGCGTTCCTCATGGATTCGTTCTCAGCCGAAAGCACCGCCTGGGCCAACTGCCCGACGGCGTCAATGACGTCCTGGAAACTGGCCATCAGGTCCTTCGTCTGCTCCAGGGCCTCCTCGGCCTTCTTCTGGTCTGCAGTCATCGCGGTGGCCTCCGCCTGCTTCAGGTCAACGAAGCCGCGGACCATCGTCTGCGCGAAGTTGCCGAAGGCCTGCGAGAGGTCGAAGGTCGCCCGCGTCCAGGCCTGCTTCTCCTGGAGGGCGTCATACCCGTCCGAATGCTTCATCTGCTGCTTGTTGGACTCGAACTGGATGCGCTTCTCGGCGACGGCAGCCTTGGTCTCATCGACCTTCGCCTGGAGCTGTGCGCGCTGCTGGGCGATTTCAGGGGGATCCGGCGGCTGCCCCTCGGCGGGGACGGGATGCTCCGTCGTGAAATTCTTCAGCTCAAGCTGCGCGGCCTTCGCCTCGCTCTGGGCCTGCCCCAACTCCGTGGCGGACTGGTTGACGTTGAACTCGTTGCCCAGCGCCGCCTCGGCCCGCGCGTTGGAGATGGTCTTGGCGGCGGCGACCGTGGTGGCCACCACCTGGATTGCGCAGCAGATGCTGCCTGCGATGAGCCCCGTCAAGGCCGCAGAGCGCTGCGCGTCCGCCTGGTTCTGAATGGAGGTGATCTGCGCCGTAGTCTCCGCCTGGCGCTGCTCGCGCTGGGCGTTCTTCATCTCCTGGGCGCACTCGGCCAGCAGGGCCAATATCTGGTAGATGTCCACCAGCACCTTCGATGTGTTGGTGGAGCGAATGGCGGAAGCCCCCGTCTGCTGCGCTCCCTGCGTCCCCTGATTGCCCTGGACTTGCTGATTGCCCTGGACTTGCTGGCTGCCTGGAGCGTTGGACGCGGCCAGCTTCTGCTGGACAGCATTCAGGGTGTCAATGAAAACCTTTGTCTGGTCTTCCGTGAAATCGAAGGTTTTGCCGTCCTGGAGCTTTTCGAGGAGGGAGGCCAGCCTGGCCTGCGGGTCTTCTGTTCCGGACGGGGCGTCAATCTCCGGCGTCGAGAGCAGTTCCACAAGGACGTCCCTGTCGCCCTCGCTCATGACCAGGTTGGTGCGCTGGGGCTGGTTCTGGGTGTCAGAAACCTTCTGCCCGCCCTCGATTCCGTCCAGCAGGGCTTTCCAGTCTATCGCGTTGGTGTTTCCGCCGATTCTTTCCGTCATATCTAAATCTCCTTTTTTTCCGATCTGGCCGCCAAATGGGTCCGAGGCGGCGGAAGCGGAAAAGCCATGAGCCAAAATCCTTTTCCCCGCGCACCGCTCAACGGAGCGGCGCGCGGAACTTTCTCCATTGGGTTACGGTGTCGAACTGACCGCCTTCTATGCCATCTGGGACATCTGGTTGGCGATGGTTTTCATCGTGTCCGTCTCGGAGTTGAGGATGGCGACGATGTCCGAGTAGATGCCCTGGATCATCTCCAGGATCTTCTGCAGCTCATCCTGGCTATCCTCCAGCTGCTTGCGGAGCATCGCGAGAATCTTGGTGGTCTCGGTCAAATCCGCCTGCGCCTCGCCCGACTCATAGTTCTTGGCAGCGGAGACCCCGTTGGCGATGACACTCCCCACCGCAATCACCTTCATGGCGATGTCCGCCGCCTTCTGGATGCTCTGCGCCAACTGCATAGCCGCCGTGGAGGAGTTGCCGACCGCCGCCCCCGCGCCGGCGCCGCCGCAGGCCAGCGTGGCGGCCAGGATGGCGACCGCGATGACGACCTGGGCGACAATCTGCGCCGTCTGCTTGTCCATGCCCATGGACTCAAGCGCCTCCGCCAGCCCCTTCACGATGTCCTCCATGGCGCCGGTCTCGTTCATCACCATGCAGCCGACCGCCAGGACGGCGCCGATGACGGGGCCGAGGGCCAGCCCGCCCGTCGCCACGCAGGCAGCAACGGCGACGACCACGGCGATAGCCGCCATCAGCCAGCCGAAAATCTTGCTGAAGATGCTGGCGCGCGCCGCCTCGTCCATCTTGTCCATCGTCTCCTTGATCTTGTCCAGGCGCTCCTTGTGCTGGGTCGCCAGGCTGTCCTTCTGGGACTCGATGCGGTCTTGCGCCAGCTTGGCCTGTTCCTCGGTGTTCGCCAGCTGGAGGTACATCAGCAGCTTCTCGAGGTCGGCCTCCTTGGCCTTGACGTCATCGGGACTGTCGATGGCGGGTGTGCCGGTCGGGCCGTTGACCGTGCCCGTCTCGCTGCGGTTCCCCACTGGGTTGTTGGTGATGCGGACATTGCGTTCGCTGGCAAGCAGTCCCACGACCTCTTTGACAAGGGACTGTCCCTTCTCTGTGATGTTCAACCCCTTGGCGAAGTCCGCCACCTGGTTGATGTCAATCGTCTTGAAGGGGGAAACCTCTCTGATTCCTGGTGTTTCGGGCATATTGCTAGTCTCCTGTTTGTTCAGATTTGTTTTTATGTTCAGACCATCAGGGATGGTCGCTGGCTTGAAAAGTCACTTCTCGAGTTTCTCCTTCAGTTCGGCGGCCTTGGCGAGGTACTCGCGCCCGATTTCCGTTCCATCGGGGCAGTAGGTCTCCAGGGCAGCCAGCGCGGAGAGGGCGTTCACCTTGTCTCCCATGGCGGCAAAGCATTCGGCGGCAAAGTACTGCGGCTTCGGGTTGTGCAAGTCCAGGAAGGAGGCGTAGCCGTAGGCGGTGATCGCCTCGTTGTAGCGCTTCTGCACCTGGAAGACGGCCCCCAGGCCCGTCCAGTATTTGGCGTTCAGGTGGTCAAAGAGGACCAGGAAACGGAAAACCTTTTCGGCGTCCGCATAGCGCCCTGTGGTGTAGAAGCTGTAGCCCAGGGAGTAGAGCGCCTCCATTTCACCGTCCGTGATGCCCTTGAGTTCACGGATGGTGGACATGTCGGCAAAGCTCCTGGCGGCCGCCTCAAGCTTCTCTTCGGTCAATTGGGAAAGGTCAAATGCCATTGTTCTGCGCTCCTTCTATGTTTTGTTTTGGTCACTTTTGCGTGCCTTCAGACTTTTTCCTCGCGCTTCGTGGCGATGGTGTCCAGAATCTCCTGGTCGTGGTTGGCGATGGCGTTCTGGATGATGCGGAGCGGCTGGTGCGTGTCAAGGTATTTCTCCTCTTCCTCGCCCCGCTCGGCCTTGTTTTCCTCAAGGAGGTTCCGCACGTCGGTAGTGTCGATTTTCAAGGCGTCGGCGAGTTCGCGGGCCAGTTCCGCGTCACTCATTTCGGACAGTTTGTTCTCAATCTTCTGCGTCAGTTCCGTCTTCTGGGCATTGGCGGTGGCGAGGGTGGCCTGCTTTTCGGCAAGCGCGGCCTGCTTTTCGGCCAGCGTCGCCTGTGCGCTCTGCAGTTCCGCCGTCGCCTGGCTGAGCTGTGTCTGCGTGTTGCTGACGTTCTGCTGGACGGTCTCCAGCGCGTTCTGCGCATTCGCCAATTCGGTCTCGGCCTCCGTCAGCTGCTTTTGCAGGTCAGCCTTCTTCGCTGCGTCCGTCTCGGCGTCGATTTGCGAATTGAGGCTGTCCACCTTCGCCTGAAGGGTCTCCATGTTGTTCGTGGCCTGCGTCTGCTGCTGCTGGAGGGTCTGCAGCTGCTGGGTGAGCTGGTTGACCTGCTGCTGCTTGGCCGCCACCGCAGTCTGTGCGGTCGCGCTCTCCCCCTGCAAAGCCTGGATTTCCTCGTTGAGCTGCTCGATTTGCTCGTTCACGGCGTCCAGCTGTGTGCTGTATTCCTTCGCCTGGTTCAGGATTTCCATGTTCTGCGCGGTGATGTTGCCGCTTTCCATTGCACGCGCCAATACGGTGGTGAAGGCGCTGGAGATGGTTGTCTTCGCGGAGGCCTCCTGGGCGTCGGAGGTCTCCAGGTTCAACTTCGCCAGAAGGGAGTCCAGATCAGCGGGGGACGTGATTGTCAGATTGGAATTGCCATTCAGCAGCGGCGGAAGTTCAGGCGTCTGCTCAAGGGTCTCCAGCACATTGAGAAGATTGGCCTGCTGCAAAGGGTCAAGCTGGACATTGGGATTGAGATTTACTTCTGCCATTGTCTGTTTTCTCCTTATGTTTCCGGTTGAAGTTCGGTCTCTGCTCTGATTACACGCTCCGCTGGGAAAGGTTACACGCCCGCGAAAAAAAAGTGAAAAAAAATCGTTTTTTCGCGGGCCTGTCGAATGCCGCTCTCCTTTTGACCAAAACGATATTATACCACCGCTGGGAAAAACTGCAAGTTTCCCAATCGAAAAAAACGGCCTGAATGCTGATGAGAACACCTGACTGCCAGGAGGGAGCCAGAAGCCCTGCCCCGCCAGCGGGTCACCGCCACTTGTGCCTGGGATAGCGCCGGGAAAGCTCGGTGCGGATTTTGGGATAGAGATTGGCCCAGAACCCAGCCAGGTCATCCGTGATCTGGACAGTGCGCATGTTGGGGGCCAGGATATCCAGCAGGACATGCGCCCGCCCATGCGCCAGTTCAGGAATGCGCGGCAGGTCATACAAGTCCTGAATCTTCGCCTTGCCTTTGGGCTGCTGGCCTGGCGCGTACTCGATGCGCATACGCCTGCCTGTCGGGAGCTGGACATGGGGCGGCGCCACCTCGTCCAGGAAACGCAACTGGGAGTGCGTGAGCAGTCCCTTGACAAAGGAGAGCGTCTCATTGTCCTTCATCCGCTTCAGCGAGGTCTCGCCAAGACAGAGATTCCGGAGGATGCGCCGGCGACACTCCTCATCGTAGAGAGGCAGGCCCTGTTCGGGGAAGAGCCCCGCCGTCCACCGGACTCGGGCGATGAACCGCTCCACCTCGTCGTCCCAGTTGGGAACGGGAGCCTTGCCCTCTATCAGCAACTTGGCCAGAATGCCGGCGGCCTGCTCTGGGTCGGGGTCACTGCGGACTTTCTCCTCCAGAAGCAGACCAAGGCAGGAGAGGGTCTGCCGGCGGAGCACCTGCTGGCGCCGTTCGTCCCAGTAGGTTTCATCGGTCTCCGTCCACTGGTCGGGGAAGAAATCGAGCAGCCACTCCTCGGTGATTCCGCTGGCCAGCGAGAGGGAGAGTTTTGCGGCGGAGCCCGTCTCCCGCAATTCGGCGGCAACGAAGAACGGCTCCTCCCTGACAACGCTTTCGCGGGCGAGTTCGGCGTGTCTGCCGTTCTGCAATTCGCAGGCCAGGGTGGCGGTGTCCTTGCGACGCGCCAGACGGTCAGGGAAAGCGCGCAGTAGGCATTGCAGGAAGCGCATTTCAGGGTTCGCGTCATGCTTCCTGTCCCAGCCGATTCGTGTGCCCTGGGCACAATAATCCTCCGCAGACCGGCAGATGTCGCGGGCGGCGACGGCGCTGACGCCAAGGGAGTCACAGGCGTCCTTGGCGAAATGCGCCTCCCGGGCGGCGTGAAGCAGGGCAAAGCACTCCAGAAAATCAGAGGCCGGCAGCCCCCCCGCCCTGGCATTGCGCCTGGCGCGCTGCCGACGTTCCGTGTTGTCGGAACGCGAAGAGGCGCCGCCTGCGATGAGCGGACGTTCCGAAAGCAAGGCGGATGCCCATGCGGTCAGCCGGAAGCATCCGCTCTCCGCCCCCAGACGCATCAGCAGACTGATGCGGGGATGTGCAGGGAAATTGGCGAGTTCCTTCCCCAGGGAAGTCAGTCCGCCGCCCTGCTGAACAAAGCCGAGCATCTCCAGCAACGCCTGCGCCAAAGCCAATGGACGCTCCGGCGGTCGCTCAAACCAGGGGAAAGCGGCGGGCTCCTTGTAGCCAAAGGCGCTGACCGCCAGCACGGCCTCCGCCAAATCCACCCGCTGAATCTCTGGTGCGGTGCGCGGGGGACGCGCGCTCTGTTCAAGCCATGTCCAGAGGCGATGGCAGGTGCCTGGGGCGACGCGCCCCGCTCGTCCCGCCCGTTGTTCAGCGGAGTCGCGGGCGATGTTTTCGGTGTTCAGCATATCCACGCCACGCACAGGGTCATACCGGCTGACCTTGGCCAGTCCGGAATCGATGACATGACGGACTCCAGGGATGGTCAGGCTGGTCTCCGCGATATTGGTCGCCACTATGACCTTTCGGCAGCCGGCGGGCTCCATCACCCGATGCTGCTCGTCAGGCGACAGGCTGCCGTACAGGGGTAGCAGGAGAATCTTTTCCCGCAGATGCAATGCGGAGCACGCCTCGATGGTTTTGCGGATTTCGTAGGCGCCAGGCATGAAGACAAGCGCATCGCCTTCGCAGCCCGCATCCAGCAATTGACGCAAAGTCTGCGCGGCGGCGGCAGCGAGACCGAGCATTCTGGTCTTCTGGTCGCAGTAGGTGATTTCGACGGGGCGCACGCCGAACAGATGGCCGGCGAACCGGAACATGTCAACCCGGCGCTGGTTGTTCG
>JAFRLP010000005.1 GCA_017431185.1 Victivallales bacterium
ACTATTCTGCCCCAGCACTTGTTCTACCATGTCCACAGCCAGATTTGCCATCTGAACTTGGTCGGCAAGGGCGAGCGCCCTTGTCACCCCATACGCCATGAGCAACATTTCATCCCCAAAGGATTCTTCGAGTGTCCGCAAACGGATGCGGGCGATGCTGGCCAGTTTCTGCGGCATATTCCTGAGCCGCGTGTTCGGATTGTTGCGCGACATACTGTTCGCCCGCTTTTGGGGTGGCACCGGCACATCCCAGGCAGCGTTTAACCTGGCCTTCAGCATCCCCAATATGTTCCGAGGACTGTTCGGCGAGGGTGCGTTCACCGCAGCCTTCGTGCCAGCCATTTCACAAAAACTGGAGGCGGGCGACCGGGAGGGGGCGTGGCGGCTGGCGGAACGCACCATTTCCCTGCAGGGGATTGCGCTGCTGGCGCTGGTGGCGGTCAGTTCCCTTGTCAGCCTGCTTCTGCTGGCCGTCACGCCCGCAGAGGCCCGTCCCCACATCGGTTTGACCTTCCGCATTTTGCCGCTGCTGATGCCATACGCGCTGCTGATATGCCTGGCTGGCTCGTTTGGCTCCATCCTCAACGCGCTACGCTCGTTCCTGCTGCCGTCCGTCAACCCCATTCTCTTCAACCTCTGCCAAATCGGCGCCATCCTGCTGCTGGGGATGTACTGGGGCAACGAAGACCTGACGGCGCTGTACCTGTTCTGCGGAAGCGTGCTGCTGGCCGGCGTCCTGCAGATGGCCACCCTGATGTACGCCTGTTACCGGCAAGGCTTCCATTTCCACTTCAGAGTGGACTTGCATGACTCCGAAGTGCGCTCCGTGCTGAGCCGGTTCGTTCCAGGAGCCATCGGGGCGGGCACCAGCCAACTGAACCAATTCCTCGACAAAGTGCTGGTGGGCTGGCTGGGCGCCAAGGCCATTTCCGCCCTGACCTTCAGCCAGCATCTGGTGTATGTGCCCGTGGGGGTGTTCGGCGTCGCCATCGGCAACGTCTGCCTGACAGACATCTCGCGCGCCGTGGCGCGCCAGGATGACCTGGAGACTTCGGAGTGCCTGGACTTCGGCCTGCGCCAGGTCCTCTTCCTCAGCCTGCCGTGCGCCGTGCTGTTCGGGGTGCTCTCGCATCAGGTCATCGGCCTGCTGTTCGAGCACGGGGCCTATACCGCCGAGGCGACCCGCGAATGCGTCTGGGCGCTTTGCTTCTACCTGCCAGGGCTTCCCGCCTTCTGCATGCACAAAGTGGCCTCCGTGCCTCACCATGCCAGCGGGGACACCACCACTCCTGTGCGCATCAGCATGGGTTGCATCGCACTGAATCTGGTGCTGAACCTGGCGCTCATCATGCCCCTGCGCCAGGGAGGCTTGGCTCTGGCGACCAGCATCTGCTCCTGGGTAAACGTGCTAATCCTGCTGCAATTGGCGAGACGGCGCGCGCGTCTCTGGCAAGTCTGGCGCACCGCACGCGCGGGGCTTGGCCTTCTCACAGCGGCTGGCGTCGCAGGAGTCCTTGCCTGGCATGCACTCTCCTGGATGCCCGTCCCGCAGGAGACGCCCGCCATTCTGAACCGCCTCTGCGACAGCCGCACATTGGGCAATGTCCTGCGCCTGGCGGGGGGAGGCCTTGCGGGGGCAATCGGGTACCTGCTGGCGTGCCTGCTGCTGCGCCGTCCGGAGCCCAGAGAACTGTTTTCCGCCATACGGAGCAGGCGCCAGTCCCGATGACCCAAGGCTCTACTGTTCCTCACTGATTTCCGCCTGGGCGAGCACCTGCTGATAGAAGGGTTCCCCGCCCAGGGCAAGCGCCCAGGGGAGAAGCGCGCCACGGGAATCAAAGAAGGTCAGGTCACGCAACCGCACCAGAGAGGCAATCCAGGCGACCTGTGCATCGGCCAGCTTTCGGTCGGCGCTCTTGATGCGGGCAAGAATCCCGCGATAATCCGGATTTCCTTGAGTGGCCGCCATTCGCTTGGCCTCCTGAAGCGCATGGATTTCCGCCAATTCCGCCTGGAATCTCCGTGCCAGCATGGTTGGACGCAGGGACGGTTCGGCCAGGTCATGCAGCGCATCCCCTGCCTCGCGCATCGCATGGAGCAGCAGCGGAGCGAGTTGGCCAGCAGGCCCCTCGGACACGCCTACGCAATCAGCCAAATCCTTTGGCAGCCTGACGATGGCGGACACCCCCTGCCAGCGTTCCAGAAACCGGAAACGCACCCTCAGCACAGGATGCGGAATGGCCACCCCCGAATCCATCAAGCGACGCGCCAGTTCGTATGCCGTGGGCATATACAGGGACCCAAGACGGGGCAAAGCCAATGGGGCTCCGCCCTCGGAACGCACCTGGTTGACCATCACCACTGCCTTCCCAGAGACCGCAATCACGCCGTCCGCCGCCATTTGCTCCCAAGGCCAGGCCTCGGGAGACGGCGGCAGTCGCCAGCGGCAAGCGCCAGCGCCCAGGAAGCCATCCTGCCAGGTTGCGGGAAAACGGGTCATCCGCTCTCCCCTGCGAAAGATGACGAAGAAGGGCAGTTCGCCCTCTTTGAGAGGCGTCAGCGGGCTATGACTGGCCGTCAGGGAACTGTTATAGGCCTGGCGCAACGCAGGGTAGTCACGCAGAAAGGCGGCCAGAAGCGTGTGGGCGTGGCGATTGTCGCGGCGCCAGGCGAAATGCTCGGAGGCGAGACGGACTTGCGGAATCGCCGTCTCCAAATCCAGTTTCAGCCAGGCGCGATAGAGTTCAGACAGAGGCTCGTCAGGATACTTCCGCAGATGCTGTTCGACCAGTGCGCGGACTGGACGCAGCCACTGCCAGGCGCGTTCCTGCGCCGCCACTTCGGGAAATCGCGCACGGATGTCTGTCTCAAAATGCGTGAGAAGCTGGCGCAACGGGGTCTCCAGTTCCCGGAGTCGCAGGTCGCCGATTGTGCGGTGCCCGCCGTCCGCAGCGTAACTGGGGCCGACAAGCTGCCAGTTGCCGGAGGGGGAGAGACGGTCGTAGAGTTCATCGACAGTGCAGCCAAGGCGGCGGCAAAGCGCGGGCAGGGAGGTATCCAGACAGAGAGTGAGTTCCTGGA
>JAFRLP010000073.1 GCA_017431185.1 Victivallales bacterium
AAGCAAATAAAAAATAGAAAAAAGATTTGCAAAGACAAAAATTAGTGATATATTAGTGAGTGCGACGGAGAAAAACATTAACAGGTGGTATCTGAAATCCTTCCTCGTCGCCGAAGGTTTTCCTGGATTTCAGCGCCACTGGAGGAAAGAAGCATGAGAAGAGTGTTGTTGAACATCGGAGGCTCACTGCTGCTGGTCATGCTGGCCGGTATGGCGCAGGGCCAGGCACAGGCGCAGGAGAAAAGCCCTGAAGTCCAGGCCAAGGAGGACAAGCTCCTGCATCAGATGACTGGAGGGGACGAGGCGCGCATCCAGCTTGCCAAGATGCGCGGTCGTCTGCTGGTCAAGAAGAACCAGGTGCGCAAACTGGAGAAGGAGGCCTGCGCCGCCAATCCCGAACTCAAAGCCAAGGTCACGGAACTGGACAAGGAGCGCCGTACTCTGTTTGTGGCGGCGGAACCCAAGCTTCAGGGAGTCTATGCGGAGGTGGATACCCTGGAGAAGGAGATTGAGAAACTGGCAAATTCCCGCAAGTGACCTGATAGCCTGTAACTTTTAAATGTTACTGGCTACCAAGGGAGGAGGACGTGTAAAAGCGGGCCGCGCACTCTGTTGCTGCGCGGCCCGTTTCGTGATAGGCTGATGGCCAGGGATGGATGAACACAAGTTTTTTGCGATATGGACAATGACCCCGAAGGACAAAATCTGAACAAGGAGGTCGCCGCCTCCGTAAAGGCGCTGAAACAGGCAATTCTTCAGGCGCCGTTTGCGGCGGGGGTGGCTGATTGTGTTCCGCTCAGTCTGTATCCGTCGGCGAAAGACTACGGGACCCGATGCACGGATGGGGAAAATCAGTGGTTTCCGCGTTGCAATCCGCGCTTGACGGGTTACATTGAGGTCTGTTTCATGTCTTCGTGTGGAATTGCAACGGCAGGACATTTCCCGCGAGGTGCTCACATGTCGTCGGTCTTCATGAAATGATAAAATTGTCGGACATAGCCAGGGAGGCGGGGTGCTCGGTCGCCGTGGTTTCGCGTGTGCTGAATCCAGGGGATGGACTCCCCCCCCGCATTGCGAAGGCGACCCGAACCCGCGTCCGCGAGACAGCCAGGCGACTGGGATATCGCCCGAACCGAAACGCGGAATTCCTGAAGCGGGGGCAGTTGCCTGAAATCGGCGTCTTCGCAGAGAGGCACAGCAACAATCTCGTGCTGGAACTGGTGCGGGGCACCAGCGCCGCAGCCGAACGGGAGGGGTTCTACATCTCTTTCCGCTATTCCATTGACGGGGAGAGTTTTCACGATTTTCTGGAAATGGCGCTGCATCGCCGTTTATGCGGAATTATCACCTACCCCCATTATGAACTGCAGCCGAGGACGATGCCGCTTCTCCTGCGTTTTCAGGCGGAAGGAGGGGCTGTCGTGGTGCTGGATGTCGGAAACTATGGCCGAATACAGCCCGTCTTCCCCTGCGTTGCCATTGATGACCTGGAAGGAGGACGTCTGGTGGCCAGGCTTTTGATGGAACGGGGCGCACGGCGATTCCTCTACGCTGGTCCTTCGCGTTTGCGGCAGGAGGGGTTCTGCGAGGAATTGGCTGCGAATCACTGTGACATTCCGCTGGCCGTCAAGACAGACGATGCACTTGACGCTCTCCACCGCGATGCGTTGACTGGAGTCTTTTGCGGAAATGACAGAATCGCCATCACTCTCCACAACAATATGCTTGCAGGGGGGCTCTGCCCTGGCAGAGACGCCCTTCTGGTCGGATACGACAATCTTTATGGCACGGAGGCCCTGGCTCCGCCGCTGACCACAGTCTATCAGCCTTTTGCGGAAGCAGGGGAAAAGGCCGTTGACATGATGATTTCGCTGCTCTACGCCAAACAGGCCTCAAACGTCGTTCTTTCACCCTCCTTGGTAAGGCGTGGAACCGCATGAGCAAGGGCTGTCTGCCAAGCCGAATCATGAAACCAGGCACTGGTGGCGGGTCTGGCAGACAGGTTTGGCAGGCCGCGCTCCGCGCGGCCAATACGGCATCTGGACAGCAGCAGTGACTGAGGGATTTCCACTGTTTTAACTTTTTGGAAGACTATTTCCATCACCCCCCCCTTGACAATGTTCTTTTTGAGGATACATTATTTCCGCGGCCAATGCGCAAACGTTTGTTCATGGCGCGCGGCAGGTAAGAACACAATGGAGAGACAGTCATGGGAAAACGGCAGAAGTTGTTCACTCTCATCGAGTTGCTGGTCGTCATAGCCATAATCGCGATACTCGCGGCGATGCTATTGCCGGCGTTGGGCAAGGCGAGACTGAAGGCACGGTCCATCGCCTGCACAAGCAATCTGCGTCAGGTAGGAACTTATGTTCTGATGTATGCCTTTGACCATGATGACATCATTCTGCCTTATCGTGTCCTTGGCGTGGCATCGGGCTCGGACTACAATTACCGAGGCATGTGCAGTCACTTTAATCAGCCCTGGTCTTTTGTCCTGCGCTCCTATCTAGGGGACAACACTAGCACAGCACCGTCGGCGGACATCTCCAATGGCGTGGGGAAGGGCATTCTCCGCTGTCCGGCGTGTCCGACCATCTCATCCTCCTACTGGCGAATCTCCTATGCCATGCTGACGTACTGGATTGGCGGTGACTGTCCTGCCAACTACTCCTTCCCCCCGTCCAAGCAGGTCTATCAGTTTTCCCAGATTAAGACTCCGTCGAGCAAAGGGTACATCATGGACAGCAGTGGCGTCGAGGATTATCTGACGGATGTGCCCTGCCCAAGTCCCTTGCCGGAGAGCGGCTATCGCGCCTATCAGTGGGGCAGAGGGATGGCGTGGAGCCGTCACAGCAACGTCACCAATTTCCTGCTGGCCGATGGCCATGTGGAGGGTGTTGCCCTCAATACGCTCAAAGGAATCGGCATGTGCAAGACTGGCACTGGTTTGGGCAATTGCCGCCTGAATTATCTGGTCGGAACATACGGCTTGGCTGATTAAGTTGTAGCGATGCCGGCCTCGCCGTCGTCAACCACAACGCAGGAAACACAAGCTGCGGCGGGGATACTGTCGATACACCCCGCGTTTCATAGGAGTAAAGGTAGCGGCGGCGTCCTCGCCGCCGTTAACACAACGCAGGAAACACGGTGTGTTTCAGAGGAGTACCCATGGCGGGTGCGCCGCCAACACGATGCACGAAACAAAAAAGCGGTGGCGGGAATTCCGCCGGCACACCAGCGTGTTTCATAGGAGAGACCATGAAAAACGTTCTTTTCCGTTATCTGACAAGCCTGGCCATTGCGCTGTTGGGCGTATGGATTCAGCCGGCCCAGGCAGGGCGGAGCGATTTGCCGTCGGGGCGTTCCCCCGCCATTCTTCTGCTGATTCCGCAGTGGAAGAACGGCAATCCCATCCTGCCGAATCCCAGCATGGCGCGTACTGCGGCATTTCCTGGCAAAGAGGTGTGGGATATGCTGGAAAAGCATCATTTCTCTGTCGAGGGGGCATACGTCACGGAGCGGGTCAATCTGGATTTCCTGCGTCAATTCAACATTGTGATGGTTGGCTGCGAACCGGAGGCCGCGCAGACTCCCATGCCTTTGGAAACGCGTGAGCAGCTGGCGAAGTTGCTGCGTGAATATCTGGAGTTGGGCGGTGGCGTTTGGGTTATGCGTGCGGCGGGCTGGTGCTACGGAAAGGACATTGAGTACACCAACGAGATACTCAGTCCATTGGGGGCAAGGATTCTGAATGAGCAGGTGGTTGACCGTGAGCATACCCATCTGACCGAGGCGTTGGCGAAGGTTTATTGGACTGGCAATGTCGCGCCTCATCCAATCACTGCGGGTGTCAAGGGAATATTCTATCCCGACATCGTTTCCTATGGCTATTCCATGTACACCGATTTTACCAGTCCTGTCGAGGTGGACGAGAACTGGCAAGTTCTGATCCGCGCGGCCAAGACCGCATCGACATACGAGCGCAAGAAGGGGGCTCCGCAGCAGCCTGAAATGCCTGGAAAATACCCGACGGAGGCACCCTTGCTGGCGGTGCGGCAGGTCGGCCAGGGGCGCATTGCCGTTTTCCCTGTCACCAATTCGATTTACTGGCAGGACGGCTATCATTTCTACTGGAGCCGGGGCGCGTTGATGGAGGGCAGTTTGGATGACCTGCCAGGCAATGGCTTGAAACTGGTCGAGAATCTGGTCAGTTATTTGGCGGAACCCAATCTGGGAAAAATGGGCGGTTTTCAGGCGCCCAGAATGACACCGAAAGAGGATGGTTCGTTCAAGTCCATTGATTGGACACGCGCCCACTATCATGGTGACTTCATGCCAAAGCAGCACTGTGTGCTGATCGGGGCCCGAAGCAATCTGACCATTGGGAAAGATGGTCCCCTGGAGATGATTGCCGCAGCCCGTGGCGCCGGCTATGACTCCATTGCCTTTCTGGAGCCGCTGGACAAGATGACAGCCGAGAAACTGGACACGCTGAAGGAACTCTGCCGAAAAGAATCCGGCGACCGTTTCACGGCGTATGCTGGGCTGAACTATCTGGATGAGTCTGGCAATGCCTGGGGGGTATTCTCGAATAATCTTACCTGGCCGCAGGAGAATTGGTTCAGCAAAAAGCATCCTGGACGTCTGGTCTTGAACAACCCCACCACCCGTGCCTGGGGCTGGCCGCCGGTTATCATGCTGACTCCCAACCGCAATGCGGAGCGTCCCTGGCATCAGGGAAATTACAACGCCTTGGCCGCTTTCACGTATGGCCAGGACAACAAGTTAATGGATGACGGCATAGATGTTGCGTGTCTGTTGGGGGGAGACGCCTTTGCCTTCACGATGCTGGCCGTGCATTTGGTGGATTCCTGTGCTTCCGTCAAGACCGTGCGCGAACAGGGATTTCAAACCTGGTTGCCTTGGGTTGACTCCAATGTCATCGAATCCTTGGAGCATTCCATCGCCCGTTGCAAGGGACAGTATATCTTCGCCAGGACTGGTTTTGTCTCCGAAGGTCCACTGATTGGCGATTTCCGCATCATCAATTTTGGGACAAGCGACCTGTCCATACCGACCCATGACCGCAGGAGGCTGCATATCCGGGTTACCTCGGACAGTGGTCTCAAGTCCATTCGCGTCTTCAATTCGGCGGGCGAAACCTTCCGTCGTTTCCTCTTCCACGGTGAACGTGAGGCCGAATTCGAGTGTGACGACTGGCACAGCGTCAACCAGTGCTATTTTCTGGAGGCGGTTGACCAGCAGGGCAGACGAGCCTACAGCAGCCGTGCCAACACCAGCATCCAGGAAAATTCGTTTTTCCGATGCAGTGACAATTTGAACACCATGCCTCGTGGAAAGTGGTACGGTCAGCCAGAGCATTTGCAGAATCTGCGCGGATTTGAGGATTATTCGGCGAGTCGGGACATGACCTGGGATTTTCGTCCCCTGGTGGCGGATATCGGGAACGCTGGCAAAGTGCCTGCCGTCCATTATCATCCCCTGCATGTTTCGCGGTACGTTTCCATCATCGAGTGCGACAATTTGGAATACTATCCAGAGAGCCAGAACACCAATCCGGACAAGACCGACCTTCCGCAGCAGGCGGTGTCCAACGAGTATTTTGAAAGCCGGGTACATTACACCGTGTTTACGGGGAGGATGGACTCCTCCTTGGTCAAACTGGTTGAGGCGAACATTCGCATCAAGCAGGATTTTGTCTCCTCTTGCCTGGAGGTTTTCGAGAATCCGGCAAGGCGCAGTTCCAATCTGGTCAGTTACACCTTGGCGGACGGAACAGTCACGGAGAAGGCCTTGGGCGGCAAAGAGGGCACGGGCAGGGTTTCCGCTGCCCTGCCGTTGCACGGCTATGTGGCGATGCACCGTGACATTCTGCATGGCTCCTGCGGATTCATTCCGCTGACCGGGAATCTGGGCTTTACCGCCGCTGGGAATGTCACGGGCAATCATCATACCCTGACGGGGTGGCTGAACCACGACAAGCAGTTCCGCAAAGGCGAGGAGTTGACAGTCCGTTACCTTAGTGTCACCAGCAGCCTTGACCCGCAGCCCGGTGACGGTTTCATCCGTGATGTGCGCGACAGGCTGGGTGTGCTCGGGTCTGTCGCCTATTCCGTGAATCCAGTGCAGGGAACGGTGGAAGGCACGCAATTCACACTTCAGATGGCAGCGCAGGACTATGGTGTTCTGGCCGACTTCTCCCAGGCGAATCTGCCTTTGGCATTGCCAGTGGTAATCCATGGCTTGAATCCGAATTGGGACGCGGGCGTGGTCTATCTTGGTGATTGCCGGCTTCTGCTTCCGCAGTGGCAGTCCAACGAGTATGGCCAGCGCTTTGTCAAAATGGCTCCGCGTCAGGGGCATGACCAGCTTTTCCACATTGCGGCACGTCAAGATGGCACAGCCTATGTTCAAGTCGAGACCGAATTGGAGCCCCATCGGGTGTTTGTCGGCAATCTCCTGGTCGCCGACGTGCCATCATTGATGCTGACCCTGCTTGACACATTCCCTGGAGGATGTTGCTTTGAATGCCACAATCCCACCGACGAATCCATCACAGCCAATGTTCAGCCGGCCCGGGGACTTGGTATCCTGGGTGACTTCACCAGAGAGGTTCATGTTGCGGCCGGCACTTCCGTCACGATAACGATAGGCCAAAAGTGAGTGCTGCCCCAATTGCCATTTGGGGAGACCGGCGAAGCATCTGACCTCCACGTCTCCGAGGATGGAATGCCAGCCGGAGGACAGGATAGGGCACGCCGTTTGACTCCCTGCACGTTGCCTGTGGGAGACGAACAGGCTGGTGTCCCCCGTTGACGGCAGGGCATTCCGCTATCGCCTCTCTCCGTCCGGAAAGTGATTTTGACCAGGAACGAACCATCTCATGATTTGCATCGGCAATCCCGAAATCAACCGCTCCGACCTGACCGGGCTTCTTCTGCCTGACCGCTGGAGTCCATCGCTGGAAAAGGCCGTGGCGGAGGCGGATGGCGGCGAAGGCGTGCTGATGCCAGCCTGGAACTATCCGGCCTTGGCTGGTGCGCCGACTGTCTCGGCGGAGACACTGGAACTGGCGGCCAAACGAAACTTGAAACTCTACGTCGAGTATCCCGACTACGTGGGGAAAATGACCTTCGGCGAACCCGTGCAGCCGCCGTTTTCCCGTGCGGTGGTGACTGATGAGCGCTTTGGCACGGCGTTGGCTCCTCTGTCCATCCTGGCCACTCATGGGGCCTGGTGCCGACGGGCGGCTGCGCAGGTGCTCCCACTGCTGGAGGTGGGACGGGTGGCAGGGTATCGCCACGCCACCTTTGGGCGGCCCGACCAGAGCCTCCCTCTCCTGTTCTTCCATCCTGGATATCCGAATGTTCTGGTGGCGGCGACCTCCCTGGCGCATTTTCGGCATGCGCGTCTTGCCCCCATGGAGGACTGGCGCGCTGTCCTGGAGTGGCTGGCACGGTTCCTTGGCCGCCGTGGGCAGGTCGCGCCGTGGCGGATGAGGGTTGCCCCGCGCTATGCCAGAAACGGAAAACTGCCCGCTGATGCTGCTGAGGAGGCATTCCGTGCATCCCTGAACTGGCTGTCGCGGCATGCCTTGGGCGAGGCTGGAAATGGGGTGATGATGCAGGAGGGATTTGCCTCGGGCATTGACGGACAAGGCCGCCAGCTTCATCGTCCCCAGGAACGTGGTGACTGCACGGGGGAGTGTGCGCTTCCGTTTGCCCTGGATTGGGAACTGCGCCGTGACCCGAATAGCCGTCGTCAATGCCACGGTCTTCTGCAACGGCTCTTTACTTCATCGGAACTGATTTGCCTGCAACCCGAGAATCCCGCCTATGGAATGCTCAATTTCTATGCGGGCATTCATGGCTACTACGGCGATGACAATTGCCGTGCCGCCTTGAGCGCGGTGCTTGCCACAGCCTTGACTGGTTCACGGCAGTGGGACTATGCCATTCTGCGCTGCCTGCTCTCCGTATTGCGCACCACTGGCCCGCTGGGGTACCGCCATTCACGATTGGACTGGCCGGCAAACTTTGCCGACCAGGGGCGAAACTGGGATTTCTACCGTGACGAGCCGACGGTCAATCGCCGTGCCCACAGTCAGGCCTGGATGTGGGCGGCGTTTCTGGTCGCCTGGCGGTTGACGGGACATCTGCCGTTTCATGGGCAGGCGGTGAAGGGCATCGCCGATTACATTGCGCATTTCCCAGGGGAGGTCATCTGGACCAATGGCTGGACGCAGGAACTGGCGCGAATGCTGCTGCCCCTGGCGTTGCTGGTGCGTTACCAGCCATCCCCCGAGAATCGCAGGATGCTGGACTTGTTATGGCGCGAACTGGAGCCGTGCCTGATGGAGTGCGGTGCCATACGCGAGAAACTGGGTCCCAAGGAGAGCGGCGTCTATCCTGCGCCTGCCTCCAATGCGCAATATGGCACCACGGAGGCGCCTTTGATACAGGAGGATGGCGACCCGTGCTGTGACCTGCTCTACACCATGAACTTTGCCTTCCCCGCCGTATGCGAGGCAGCCAAGGCGACGGGCGAGATGAAATACGCGAAAGCCGCCTCCCGAATGTCCGATTTCCTGACACGCATCCAGGCGAGGGCGGACGACTTGCCCGAACTCTCTGGAGCCTGGCTGCGCGGCTTCGACTGGGAGTTATGGGATTATTGGGGTTCGTCCGCCGACAATGGCTGGGGAGCCTGGTGTGTCGAGACGGGGTGGACGAACTGTTGGATTGCCTCCACCTTGCGCCTGCGCGCATCCCGGCGTACCATCGGGGATTTGGTGGAGGATGGCCGCATGGCCGCGCTGCTGCCCGCCCTGCTGGACGAGATGTCCGTCATTCACCCCATGCCGAAGGCTACGGCGTCTGAACAGGCGACGGCTCCAGGGGCGGAGCAGGGCGAAGCGCGCTGAGTATTTCTCCGCCTTTTCCTGGCGGTTCCCTGCCCGCGTTGAAAAAGAGCGCTTGCCCTCTGCCTGTCCCCGTGCGGGAAAGGC
>JAFRLP010000074.1 GCA_017431185.1 Victivallales bacterium
CAAGCCCGTGCGCATCGCCTTCATCTGGAAAAATGGCGGAAGGGCCTCGCTCTACTTCAATGGAAAACTGGCGGGTTCCGGCGAACCGTTCCATTTTCCCGTTGCCCGACAGTTGCAGGCTCTGCAACTGCTGAGCGGCAATGGCACGTCCGGCTGGGGTACGCTGGATGGCTCCTGCTATCTCAAAAATCTGTTCCTGATCAAAGGGAAGACGGAAATCGCAGACTTGGAGCGACTGGACACCGCCATGTCCTCGGCGGCTGTTCCGCCCGCCGCCACAACGTCCAATTCGGATTCATCCGCACCCAGTCTGCCGATGATACCGTTTCCCCTGCTCAAGAAAGGCGAGTCCGTCCCCGCGTTGGATGCGGTCGTGAATCCAGGCGAATATCCATTCCAGCAGACTGGCCTGCTGCATGAACGCACGGGACTGCTGGCCGCCCAGCCGGCGACTTTCCATACCGCCGCCGATGACCAGTTCCTCTATATCGCCTCCACTTTCGACATCCGTAGAAAAACCTACGAACCCGTCTCTTCCTCCGCCATTCCCGATGATACCGCTTTGGTCAGTTCAGGCGACCTCGCAATCTGGTTTTCCAGAACGGATTTGGACGGCACGGCAAAGGCGTACCAGGGAACCTATATCACCATCGCCCCCAACAACACCGTCTATGACGCGGCGGAGGAGATTGACTGGCGCCGCAATCGTTGCGTGCGTGACCGTAGCGTCTCCACAGGCGTGCGCACGGCCTCCCGTTTTGAGAATGGCTGCTGGACAGTGGAGGCGGCGATTCCGCGTGCGTCCCTGAGTCTGCCCGTCGGCACGGATTTCCTGTTCTCCTTCGGTTTTATGGTGGACAACCGTTCCTATATGCTCCGTGCCCACACCTACTGGTATGATGACGTGGATGCGCCTGTTGTCGGACGATTCACGCAGGCTCCCGTCCGATGCGATTTCGTCTCTCCCGCCGCTGGCGTGATAGAGGGAAACCTTGCTGCGGAAGGGGAGGTGTCGCTTGCCGTTGCGGAGGCGCGCAGCCTCACCTCGGCACAGGCCATGGTCGTGGATCAGGTGCTGGGGGAAAGCACTGCCTACACGCCGATTCAGGAGGTGAAGAACTGGAAGGCCAGCGGGCAACTGCATTTTGAACTTGACAGGCGCGTTCAGGGCTTGCATCTCTTCATGGCGGAGGCCAAGGACAAGACTGGTCAGGTGATTTACCGCCGCAGTGTGCCTTTCCTGGCTCGTCGTCCTCTGGAACTATCGTTGGAGAACAATCCCATTGCCAGTCGCCTCACGGCGGTGGTTGAATTTCCAGGGGTCACGCTGGCCAAGGGGGCGGAGACCGTCGGTGAACTTTGTGGGCAAGACGGTACTGCTCTGCAGAAGGCGACAGCCGTCGCCAGCGAGGATGCACCAGCCGAACAGCGCTTGACCTTTGACACAACCGCCTTGCCAGTTGGCGAGTACAGGATTCGCGTGACGGCGGCAGATGAGACGGTGGAGGACGCATGGCGGAAGAAACCCCGCCCCGAATGGCTGGAGCATCCTGTCGCGATGGAGGCTTTGTCGCCTGACTGGGTGCCCAAACCCTGGTCGCCTGTCACAGTGGACGGACAGACGGTTGCGGTCTGGGGACGGCACTTCCTGTTCGGGGAGGGAGGACTGCTGGCGGTGGAGAGCCAGAACGGCGCGATTGTCCCGAACCCGCTGGCTCTGGTCTATGAGTCGGTTGGCCGGCAGCACCGTGTTCCGCTGAAGACCGAGGGCATCAGGCAACTGGGGAAGGGGCTGGTGGAGGTGACTGTCGCTGGGGAGGACGAGATGCTCCGCGCCCGTTTCCGCCATGCCATTGAATTCGACGGGTTGGATTGGGTCGATGTGTCCATTGCCCCGGTTGACTCCAGGGAACTGACCAGACTCTATCTGGAACTGCCCGTGGCCGATGCCCGCTGGGTCATGACGCTCTACGACTACTGCTCGCAGCACCTTGGCCCCATCCGTGACTTGTCATTGGGACGGATGACGGCCATCTGGCTGGGAGGCGAATACCGTGGAGTCAACACGCTGTTCGAGAACAGCAAGGGGCTGGTCATTGACAGCCGTCAGCCGCGTTTCCAGCTGAACAAGACTGGCCAGGACACCGCCACCCTGAAAATCATGTTGCAGAATGTGCCCGCCAGACTGGAGAATGCTCTGCAATGGCGGTTCGGCCTGCATCCCACGCCCGTGAAGGAACTGTACAAGGGGTGGGAGGCCGAACGTCCGTTCATGATGGAGTGGTTTGCGCCCCCCTTCAACTTCATCTGTGCGCACACCCATCAGCACGCCGCCTCCAGCACTGATTTCAAGCCCCGCAGTTGGGAGTTGGGCGAGGCTTTGGGCAATCTTGCCAAGACCAATCACCAGAAATACTATCCCTACACCATCGCCACGTTCACCTCCCGCGAGGACGCCATTCGGCCCGAGGCGCCGTTCATACGCACACGGTTGCCTGACAGTTGGTTCTACGACCCTGCGAAGCGTCCCCAGAACCAGGACTATCTCGACTATGCAGCCGACTGGAATTTCCAGCCCCTCTCCACTTTCCCTGGAGACGGCTACCGCCACACCGAGATGATTGCCTGCTCTCCCGCCAGCAGTTGGAGCGACTACGCCGTTTTCATGATGAACCGCTACATGAAACGATGCGGCTTCGCAGGCTTCTATTTCGATTTGACCACAACACGCGAGAATTTCGACGCCAACCGAGGATATCGCTACCAGACCAGGGACGGCAAGACCGAGGGCACCCGTGAACTGACCGCGACCCGTCGGCTGTTCAAACGCCTCTACTACGCCTTTGCGGAGGCGTCAGGCGGAGTGGAGCCGACGATTTTCGCGCACGGCTATCCCATTCTCACCAGCGCCAGCGCCTTCTGGGGTGTGGCCATTCACGGTGAGGAACTCAAGCCGAAGGAACTGCTTGGGCTGACCAAAATGACCATGGTGCGAGAACAGGAGGCCACGCCCGTGATGACGGGAGCCCCCAAGGATGCGCCAGTCGATTATTCGGGCGACCTGTTCAGGCTTCAATACAGTTGCTACCGCTGGGGCATTCCCCAAATCCATCTCTCCCAGTACGCCTTTGACCGCCGCTGGAGTTCCGACCCGCGGTCAGGACGTGAACTGCTGGCGCTCTGTTTTCCGCACAACACGCTCTGGGACCCCTCCTATGCCGAGTGGAAGACGGGTGAGCGATTCCATTTCCGCGTGACCATGCCCTACGGCATGGACAACACGGAATTCCATGGCTACTGGGACAATGGCATCCAGGCCAATGTCCCGTATGTCAAGGTCAGTTACTGGCAAAAGAAAGACCGCCCCGATGACATTCTCATTGCCGTCGCCAACTGGTCGATGAAGACTGCCACCGCCGAAATCACCCTGCCCGAACATCTGACCAACGCCCAATACGTCTTTGAGATGGAGACTGTGAACACGCGCAACTGCTGGTACGACATCACGCCTCCCTGGCGGCTGTCCATCCCTCCCTGCGACCTGAGGGTCTTCCGACTGGTTGGCAAGAAACCCCGCAAGTGAGTAAAGGTAGCGGCGGTGTCCCCGCTGCCCCCGCCCCTCTGTTGTGTGGCGCGAGCGCAAGCCCGCGCGGCTGGGGGCCGGTGCCGGCGCGGAGCGCGGTCTGCCAACCCCGCCGCCGGCACCCCCGCGCGGGCTTGCCTTTGCGCGGGCTTGCGCCCGCGCCACACAACTGAACCCTTTGCCCTTCGCCTGGCGGTGCAGACACAGAACAGTCCCCGCGCAGCTGTCTGGGTGGCCGCTCTGTTGTGTGGCGCGGTGGCAAGCCCGCGCGGCGGTGCCACCGCTGCTGGGTGGCCGCTCTGTTGTGTGGCGCGGGCTTGCCTTCGCGCGGGCTTGCGCCCGCGCCACACAACAGAGGGTTCCCGCCCTTCGCCTGGCGGTGCAGACACTGAACAGTCCCCGCG
>JAFRLP010000075.1 GCA_017431185.1 Victivallales bacterium
ACAAGCCCTTCCTGATGCCGATTGAGGACGTGTTCTCCATCGAAGGTCGCGGCACCGTCGTCACTGGCCGTGTGGAGCGCGGCGTCATCCATGTTGGTGACGAAGTTGAAATCGTCGGCATCCGCGAGACCCAGAAGACCACCGTCACTGGCGTTGAGATGTTCCATAAACTGCTTGCCGAAGGCCAGGCCGGTGATAACGTCGGCACCCTGCTGCGCGGCACCAAGAAAGAGGATGTGGAGCGTGGTCAGGTTGTGGCGAAGCCGGGCAGCATCACCCCGCACACCAAGTTCACCTGCAGCGTGTACGTCCTGAAGCAGGAAGAAGGCGGACGCCACACCCCGTTCATGCCGGGCTATCGTCCGCAGTTCTATTTCCGCACGACTGACGTGACCGGCGTCTGCGAACTGCCCGAGGGAACCCAGATGGTCATGCCTGGCGACAACGTGAACATGACGGTTGAGCTGATTGTTCCGGTGGCCATGGAGAAGGGTCTGCGTTTCGCCATCCGCGAAGGCGGCCGCACAGTTGGTGCCGGTACGGTTGCTGACATCATCGAGTAATCGATTCAGAAGTATCCCCGCGAACCAACCGGCCATCCGTGGCTGGTTGGTCTGCGGAAAACCTCGAGGGCGAACAAATGCCGCGCGAAATCGTAATTTTGGCCTGCAGCGAGTGCAAGCGCAGGAACTACACCACGGACAAGAACAAGCGTAACACCCCTGGCCGTCTTGAGAAGAAGAAGTACTGCCCCTTCGAGCGCAAGATGACCGTGCATCGGGAGACACGCTGACTTTTGTCGGTGGGAAAGGGAGTGCCCTTTCCGTTTGTGCAGTAGAATTTGCAGGTGAATAGCTCAGTTGGTAGAGCAGCGGTCTCCAAAACCGCAGGTCGTAGGTTCGAACCCTGCTTCACCTGCCATTTTTTTTGCTCAGGCACACCTCGTTCCATAGATTCCGTACTGGGACGCAGAGAGGTCTGTGCCGAGGAAACAGGCCGTAGTCACACTGCGGCCAATGCGATTTTTTAGGAAGCAGCCATGACCAACCCCATTGCCGCCATACAGAAATTCTACGGTGAGACGATTGAACAGCTCAAGAAATGCTCCTGGCCGACTGGACATGAGCTCTACGAGTCCACCGTCGTGGTCATCACCACCTTGGTCATCACCACGGTTTTTGTGATGCTGGCCGACTGGGTTTGCGAATTGGCGGTAAAATTCATTACCGTGGGTTGACAAAAAGACAGGACGATATATATTATAAGTCCACCAGAACAGCGTCCGACCCCAATCGGACAAGCGCGAGAAGGCTATCCCAAAATGGAAGGATTCGACAACAACAGCCGTTGGTACGTCATGCAGGTGATGTCTGGCCAGGAGAACAAGGTCTTTGCCAACATCCGCTTCGTATGCAGTACCGAAGACCCCGACAATGTTGTCCCCCCTGGCGAGGGTGTGGCCCGCAATGAGAAGTACCATGTCGTGTTCAAGGGCCTGGTCAAAGGCATCTACGAGATAAGCATTCCCTATAAACTGGAGGAGGAGCGTTCCAAGAAGGACAACAAGAAAATCATCCGTGAAAGGAAACTGTATCCAGGATACGTGCTGCTGCGGACTCGCATCTATGACGACAACGGCACGCTGATTCCCGAAAACTGGTCTTTCATCAAGGACATGAAGGGGGTCATCGGTTTCATCGGCGGGGTCACGCCAGTCCCGCTCTCCGAACAGGAGGTTGCAGAGATGATGCGCATCGAGAAGGACAACGAGGAGGAGAAGGTTGTTCCTCGCATCACCTACAACATCGGCGAGTCCGTGCTCATCAAGACTGGTTCCTTTGAGAACACGGAAGGTGTCATTGAAAGCATCGACGAGAAGAACAACACCCTGAAGCTCTCGGTGAGCATCTTCGGGCGTTCTACGACCGTCGTGACAAGTGTTGAGCAGGTGGAACGCCCCTGACTCCCAGGGACAGACCAGGATTCGTCAACAATCAGTACACGGCATGCGGGAGGAATCCTGCTCTTCCGCACCGCATCCGTGAGGTGTAAAGTCTATGGCAAAGAAAGTCACAGCAACAGTGCGCTTGCAGATTCCTGCCGGCGCCGCCAATCCCGCGCCGCCGGTTGGGCCGGCGCTCGGTCAGGCTGGCGTCAACATCATGGAATTCTGCAAAAAGTTCAATGCTGCGACCCAGGCGCAACAGGGACTCATCATTCCTGTTGTCATCACCGTTTACCAGGACAAGTCCTTCACCTTCATCACCAAGTCTCCGCCTGCGGCCGTTCTGCTGAAGAAAGCCGCGGGTCTGGCCTCCGGCGCCAAGACGCCTGGCCGCGAAAAAGTGGGGAAAGTCACCCGCGCTGACGTGGAGAAAATCGCGGAGATGAAGAAGAAAGACATGAACTCGCGTTCACTGGAAGCGGCGGTCAGGGTCATCAGCGGAACTGCTCGGAGCATGGGCATCGAGGTGGTCGAATGAAAAGAAGCAAACTTTATCGTTCCCGCCTGGAAAAGGTGGACAGGACGAAACTGTATTCCGTCGAGGAAGCGGTCGCCGTTCTCAAGTCCATGCCCACGAGCCAGAAATTCGAGGAGACGGTTGAAGTCGCATTCCGTCTCGGCATCGACCCCAAGCAATCCGACCAGATGGTTCGCGGCGCCATGGTCCTCCCGCATGGGACGGGCAAGACGCAGCGTGTCGCGGTGGTTGCCGAGGGTGAGTTCGCCATCAAGGCCAAGGAGGCCGGGGCGGACGAGGTTGGCTTCGAGGAGCTGATCAACAAAATCAAGGGTGGCTGGTTCGAGTTTGATGTGCTCATCGCCACGCCTGGTGCGATGAAGCAGGTCAGAACCCTGGGTCGTGTGCTCGGTCCGCGCGGTCTGATGCCGAACCCCAAGACTGGCACCGTGACGGAGGACGTCGCGAAGGCAGTCGCCGAGGCGAAGGCCGGTCGTGTCGAATACCGCAGCGACAAGGGCGGTTGCATTCACATGCCCGTTGGCAAGATTGGTTTCGCGCCGGAGAAACTGGTGGACAACCTGCTGGCCGTTCAGGCAACGATTCTCAGGGTTCGCCCAGCCGCTGTGAAGGGTGTCTTCGTGAAGGCGTGGACACTGACCAGCACGATGGGGCCTGGCATCCGTATGGACACGAAAGTAGGAGCCAAGGTGTAGCCATGAGAGAAGAGAAGAAACAGATGGTCCAGGAAGTGGCCGGGCAGTTGAAGGACCGCTCCGCCATTCTGATCAGTTACCAGGGCGTCAAGGCGAACACGATGAACGAGTTCCGCGCGAAAGTCGCGGGCGAGGGCATCAATGGCGCCTGCCACGTCGTGCCGAACACCCTGCTCAAGAAGGCCGCCGCCCAACTGGGTTATGACGACCTGGCGGGCATCGACCTCAATGGCGACACGGCGCTGGTGAGCGGCGCTGACCCCGTTGCCTTGGTGAAAGCCATTCAGGATTTCGCCAAGGAGAACAAGGACAAAGTGAACATCAAGTTTGGCTTTGTCGAGGGTGCAGTGCTAGGGGTCGAAGAGACTGCGGCTTTGGCCGCCCTGCCTCCCAAAGAGGCCGTGCAGGCGCAGATCCTCGGTCTGCTGCAGGCTCCTGCGAGTGGCATAGTCCGTGCGCTCAACGCCAAGATAGCGAGCATCGTGTATGTCTTGAAGGCATACGCGGACAAGAAAGAGAAAGAACAGACAGCATAACCAACCCCTCGGGAGAATACCGATGTCTGACGAAACCGTTAAAGTTGATGAAAAGATGGAGAGTTTCCTCTCCTACGTTGAGAGCCTCACGCTTCTCGAAGCCTCCAAGCTGGTCAAGGCTCTGGAAGAGCGCCTTGGTGTGAGCGCCGCCGCCGCCGCTCCGGTTGAAGAGAAGACGGAATTCGATGTCATCCTGGCCGACTTTGGCGCCAACAAGATCAATGTCATCAAGGTTGTCCGTGCCATCACCAATCTGGGTCTGAAGGAGGCCAAGGATCTGGTCGAGGGCGCTCCGAAGCCCATCAAGACCGCCGTCCCCAAGGACGAGGCCGAGTCCATCAAGAAGCAGCTCGAAGAGGCTGGCGCCAAAGTCGAGGTCAAATAACCTTGGCCGATGCGCAATCCCCCTGCCGTCCGTCCAATTCGGCGTCGGGGGGATTCCGACAAAACAAGAGCCGAATGCACGTTTTGCGCGCATTCGGTTTCCCTGTCTCAAAAAAGACAGGGGAGTTTTCCGTAGAGGCGCTGGAGGAATCCGGCGACAGGAAGGGTTTCAACTAGTGACCTGACCGGTCAGAAATCCCCAACATCACGTCATTCCCACTGGTGGCGGTGAGACATGGCGAAGGCACGGCTGAGGAGAGCCGTGTACTCAATCAGATGACGGGATTTGATACAGCCGGCAAGTCTATTTTGTCAATTTAGCCATCGCCGAAAATGTTTTCGGTGGAATGAGTTCCTTATTCCAGGGCGTCTGACGCTCTGGGATGAAGCCAGCCATGTCGCCCCACCTTGGCGCAGAGGGCAATGGTCGGCGAGGCTGCCAGGCGCAGCCAGGCATAACGTTTTTTCCAGAGGCGATGGCTACTGGAGAACCTGCGTGTGCGAAGGCACACCTGGTGCGTGAGGGGATGTCCCCTCGTCCTGTTGCCGATATTGTCCCTGGGTTGTTGTATGACGCAGGCCGCCTGAAGGGCCGTCTGCCAACCTGATTCCCGCAACAGGAACGGACAAATGAGTGACCGCATTAGTTACGGACGTCTGCAAGACGTGCTCCCCATCCCGGATCTGATAGAGATCCAGACGAAATCCTACGCCGATTTTCTGCAACTGGACGTTCCGCCCGACAAGCGCGAACAGAAGGGCTTTCAGGAGATTCTCCAGGAGATATTCCCTGCGGACTCCAACGAGAACAACACAGGACTGGAGTTCCTCCGCTATGACGTGGAGCCGCCGCGCGTCGGCGTGGTTGACTGCCTCAAGGATGGCGGTTCCTACCAGGGCGCCCTGTACATCACCTTCCGCCTGAGGCTGCCGAACCAGAAGGAGACCAAGGAGGAGAGAATCCATATCGGGGACCTGCCTCTGATGACAGACCGCGGCTCCTTCGTCATCAACGGCGCGGAACGGGTCATTGTCAGCCAGTTGCACCGCTCGCCCGGCGTCTGCTTCGAGAAGACCGACCACGCCAGCGGGAAACCGCTCTATTCCTACAAAATCATCGCCGACCACGGCTCCTGGCTGGAAGTCCAAAGCGACGCCCAAGACCTGATGTACATCTACGTTGACCGCAAGCATCGCCGCCGCAAGTTCCTCATCAGCACTTTCCTCCGCGCCTTTGGCATAAAAAGCGACCGTGAACTGCTGGACGCCGTGTATGGCTGCCACTATTTCAGGGCGAACAACGAGCGCGCAGGGATGGATGCCAATGGCAACATCCGCATCCAGCCCATGTTCAACGACCCCGAACCGCAGATTGGCGACGCCGAGAAGAAGGTGCTCGACACGGAAAACGAGTCCAACAACCTCCCCTATTGGCTGGGGGTCAAGGACGTCTCCATCGACGCCCTGCTCAATATGGACGCGGATGCGCTGGCCCACGTCTATACCGCCGAGGACGTGCTCGACCCCGCTGACCCGAAAAACGTGGTCATCGAGAGCCTGACCTCCCTCAGCGAACGTGTTCTGGAGCACGCCAAGGAATTCGGCATTGAGGTCATCGCCGCAGTCGATACCAACGGCATGGGCGAATCGCTCATCAAATGCATCCAGAAGGAGCACAAGGATTTCGAGAGGATGCCCACGCCTGAGGATGCCCGCAAGGAGATCTACCACAAGAACCGTCCATCCGACCAGGCGACGGACAGCAATGCCAAATCCTTCTTCAGCCGCAACTTCGAGGAAAGCCACCACTACGATTTGGGGCGCGTCGGGCGTTTCCGCATGATCACGCGCCTGTTCCAATCCCCGCTCCACGACATCGAGAATCTGTTCAGCGACGATGAAAAAATCAACCGCGTCAGATGGAATCGGGTGACCGTCCCCCAGTTGCGCAATGCCATCTGCTGTTTCCAGGGCGTGCTCAATGACTTCAGCCGCAGGGAGAGAAAGAACCTGGAGGACGAGTACATCCTGCGCCAGATGTTCTTCACCCCCGAACTCGCCTGCCAACGGCTGATGAACTTCGACGGAGTTTCCGAGCGGACACAAAGCGTGGCGACGACGCTATTCGCCCCCGCCATCAAGACCGCCTGGCGCACCTTCATCGCCGAAGAGGACGGCGAGAAACTCCAGGCCCGCGCCAAATGCGACGGCGGAGAAATAGCCGCGTTCCTGAAGGAGAACCTGAAGGAGACCGAGAACCTGGTCAAACGCGCCTGCGCCCGCCTGGGTGTCGGCAGCGAGGCGGATGGAAACAAAGAGGCCAAGGACGATGAAATCCTTCGCAAAGACATTGGCGAAGCCGTCAAGTCGCTCTCCGGCGCGAAACGCTCCGCCCTGGCGCAGTTCGCGATGGGTGGCGCTCTCCCGCTCAAAAAGGAGACCAAATCCACCCTTCCCAATGCACGGGAAACCATTTCGGACGCGTTGCGGGCCTACCTGGCGGAACTGGCCAAGGAAATCATCGCGGAAGTGCAGGACTACCTCAAGAGCCGCCGGTATCTGACCAAGGCGGACATCGTGGCCTCCACCGCCTATATGATGCGCCTGACCCAAGGGGCCTGCACCATCGATGACATCGACCACCTGGGTCGCCGCCGCATCCGCACCATTGGCGAACTGGTGCAGAACGTCTGCCGAGTGGCCCTGGCGCGCATTGCCTCCTCCTTCCGCGAAAAACTCCAGGGGCCCGATTCCAGCGGAAGCGCCGTAAGCAGCCACAGCGTTGAGAACATCAGCCTGAGCAAATACTTCAACGCCAAAATCCTGTCGGGGCAGATTCGCGACTTCTTTAGCCGCAACCAGCTCTCGCAGTTCATGGACCAGACCAACTGCCTGGCTGAACTGACCAACAAACGCCGTCTCTCCGCCCTGGGTCCTGGCGGCCTGACCCGTGAACGCGCGGGCTTTGAAGTGCGCGACGTCCACGCCAGCCATTATGGCCGCATCTGCCCCATCGAGACACCTGAAGGCCCCAACATCGGCCTGATTTCCTCGCTGGCGCTCTACGCCCAAATCGACGAGTTCGGCTTCATCAACCCGCCCTACCGCCGCGTCGAGGACACCAAGGTCAGCGATAACATCGAATACCTCACCGCCGACAGGGAGGAGAATTTCGTCATTGCCCAGGCCAATGCCAGACAGGACGAGAACGGCAAGTTCATCCGTGAAAACGTCTGGGCACGAACCAAGGGCGACTTCGGCGAGTATCCCCGCGAACTGGTCAGTTACATTGACGTCTCCCCCAAACAGCTCATCAGCGCGGCGGCAGGACTCATCCCCTTCCTGGAGCATGACGACGCCAACCGCGCCCTGATGGGCGCCAACATGCAGCGCCAGGCGGTCCCCCTGCTCAAGGCGCAGCGCCCCATCGTCGGCACTGGCCTGGAGGAGGCGGTCGCCCGCTACTCCCGCGCCGTGGTCTCCGCCGAGGAGGACGGAATCGTCGCCGCCTCGGACGCCCACCGCGTCATCACCACCAAGGACGGACTGCCCCCCGAGGAGACCAAATACCCCGAAAGCGTCCGCACCTACAACCTTTACAAGTTCCTGCGGTCCAACGCCTCCACTCTGGTCAACCAGCATCCCATCGTCAAACGGGGTGACGCCGTGGTCAAAGGCCAGGCCATCGCCGACGGAGCCTGCACCGACCAGGGCGAACTCGCCTTGGGACGCAATGTCAACGTGGCCTACATGTCCTGGCACGGCTACAACTACGAGGACGCCATCATCATCAGCGAGAAACTGGTCAGCGAAGACGTCTATACGAGCATCCATGTCAGCCTGGAGGACGTCATCGCCCGCGACACCAAACTCGGGCCGGAGGAAATCACCCGCGACATCCCCAACGCCGCCACGGAGGCCTTGCGCAACCTGGACGCGGAGGGCATCGTCCGCGTCGGTGCGGAAGTGAAGCCCGATGACATCCTGGTGGGCAAAATCTCCCCCAAGAGCGAGGGCGACCTCTCCCCGGAGGAACGGCTGCTCCGCGCCATCTTCGGCGAAAAGTCCCAGGATGTGAAGGACACCTCCCTGAAGGTGCCAGGCGGACTGTCCGGCATTGTCATGGATGTGCGCGTGGAACGCAAGCAGGACACCACCAAGGTCAAGGGAGACCGTCAGGATTCCGTCAAACTCAAGGTTCGCGAAACCGAGAACAAGTACCGCGCCGAGCATGACGCCATCCTGGAGGAGATGGTACACGCCCTCTCCGACAAGCTGCTGACCCAGAAACTGCCCTGCCCCATCACCCGCATGGTGGCCGGCGAGCCGGAGGAACTCATCGCCGCCGACCGCAAGATCACCAAGGGCATGCTCAACAAACTGGCCAGCAACTACGACTCCTTCCTGATGCGCGACTGCGAACAGAAGCAGATCATTGACGACATCGTCAAGACCTACCGCGCGAAACTGCGCGACAACGAGCAGTGCCGCAAGGAGGCCGTCGAGCGCATCGAGCAAAGCGAGGACGGCGAAGTCGGCAAAGTCCGCTCCGTCAAAGTCTATATCGCCAGCAAACGCAAAATCTCCGTTGGCGACAAAATGGCCGGACGGAACGGCAACAAGGGCATCGTCTCCAAAATCGTCCCCATCGAGGACATGCCTTTCATGGCCGACGGAACCCCCGTCGATATCATCCTCAACCCTCTGGGCGTGCCTTCCCGCATGAACATCGGACAGGTCTTCGAGACCAGTGTCGGCTGGGCGGCCCGCATCCTCGGCAAAGTCGTGGCCACTCCATCGTTTGACGGCGTGCAGGAGGACAAGATCACGGAGATGCTCGGTCAAACCCGTGAAATGAAAGTCCGCGAAATGGGGTGGACCATCGACCAGGACAACCATGTCCGCGACAAGGACGGCAAAATCCGCGACGACTACTTCGTGGGCGAAGACGGTAAAGTGCGGCTCTTTGACGGACGCACGGGCGACCCCTTCGACCAGCGCATCATGGTGGGCACGACCTACATGCTGAAACTGGACCACCTCGTGGCCAACAAAATCCATGCCCGCGCCGTCGGCAACTACTCCCTGGTCACCCAGCAGCCGCTGGGCGGCAAGGCGCAGCGGGGCGGCCAGCGCTTCGGCGAAATGGAGGTCTGGGCCCTGGAGGCCTACGGCGCCGCCTACACGCTCCAGGAAATGCTCACCGTCAAATCCGATGACAAGAATGGCCGTACACGGCTCTATGATGCCATCATGCGTGGAGACAACACCTTGCATGCAGGCATTCCCGAGTCCTTCAACGTCTTGATGCGGGAAATGATGAGCTTGTGCCTCAATGTTCAGCTCCGCCGCCAGAAGACCCTTGCCGAATAAACTCCCCCTTCGGCAATTGAGGACGATTCGCTAGTCAAAAGATTTAACATAAATGGAGGCTGTACCTGTGGACAGCACAATGAAACAAGAAATCCTCGACTCCAACACCCTGTCTGAGACCAACTGCGTGAGCATTGGGGTGGCTTCTCCTGAAGTGATGCGCTCCTGGAGTCACGGCGAAGTGAAATTCGCGGAGACCATCAACTACCGCACCTTCAAGCCGGAGAAGGGCGGTCTGTTCTGCGAGCGCATCTTCGGCCCCACCAAGGACTGGGAATGCAGTTGCGGAGCCTACAAGAAATCCAAGAACAAGGGCGTGGTGTGCAGCAAATGCGGCGTGGAGGTCACCCTGTCCAGCGTCCGCCGTGAACGCATGGGTCACCTGGAATTGGCGGTGCCGGTCTCGCACGTCTGGTTCTACAAAGTCCTGCCCAGCCACATCGGGGCCCTTCTGGACATCCAGCCCCGCTCCCTCGACAAAATCCTCTACTACGAGGGTTGGATTGTCACCGACAAAGGCGACACGCCATTGCAGGAGAAGCAGCTGCTGAGCGAAGCCGAATACCAGGAGGCCCGCAAAAACTACGGTGACTCCTTCAAGGCAGGCATGGGCGCCGAGGCCATCGAGACCCTGCTGGGCAAACTCGACCTGCCCACACTCCAGGTCGAACTCACGGCCGAACTCAAGGAAACCAAGAGCAAGGGCAACCGCAAGAAAATCGCCAAGCGCATCCGCATCCTGGAAGGCTTCCTGAACAACAAGATGGACCCCCGCTGGATGATTCTGCACGTCCTGCCCGTGCTGCCGCCAGACCTGCGCCCGCTCGTCCCCCTCGACGGAGGACGCTTCGCCACCAGTGACCTCAACGACCTCTACCGCCGCGTCATCAACCGCAACAACCGTCTCAAAAACCTCCTGGAACTCAACACCCCTGACGTCATTGTCCGCAATGAAAAACGCATGCTTCAGGAGGCGGTGGACGCATTGCTCGACAATGGACGGCATGGCCGCGCCGTGACAGGGACGGGCAACCGCAAGCTCAAATCCCTCACCGACATGCTCAAGGGCAAGCAGGGGCGTTTCCGCCAGAACCTGCTGGGCAAGCGCGTCGATTACTCAGGCCGTTCCGTCATCGTGGTCGGCCCCGAACTGCATATCAACCAATGCGGTCTCCCCAAGGAGATGGCCCTGACCCTGTTCGAGCCGTTCATCATGGAGAAGCTCAAACTGCGCGGCTATGTCCATACCATCCGCAATGCGAAGAAATGGATTGACCAGCGCCGCAAGGAAGTGTGGGACATTCTGGATGAGGTGACCAAGGGGCATCCTGTCCTGCTGAACCGCGCCCCGACCCTGCACCGCCTCTCCATCCAGGCGTTTGACCCTGTGCTCATCGAGGGCCAGGCCATCCGCCTGCACCCGCTGGTCTGCACGGCGTTCAACGCGGACTTCGACGGTGACCAGATGGCCGTCCACGTCCCGCTTTCCAACGAGGCCCAATTGGAGGCCAAACTGCTGATGCTGTCCCCGAACAACATCTTCTCGCCCGCCTCCGGCAAGCCCATCACCATCCCGGGACACGACATTTCGCTGGGCGCCTACTACCTGACCTACGAGGACGAGCGCAAGCGCGCGGCCTTCGAGGCCACGCCACACCAGGAGCAGCATTACTACAATGACCTGGCGGAAGTCCAGCGCGCCTTGCTGAACC
Source organism: Victivallales bacterium (assembly GCA_017431185.1). The sequence continues at coordinate 11,184 of JAFRLP010000075.1, forward strand.
ACACCATCGGGATGCACGACTTCTTCAACCTGCGCAACCCCTTCTACGGCAAGGACACGGTATGGAACAGTGACTACAAAGACCAGAGACTCATCGTCACCACGGCTGGCCGTTGCCTGTTCACGGAGATTTGGCCGCAGGAAATGGGCTTTGTCAACACCAAGGTCGGCAAAAAGCAGCTCGGAGTGATGATCAAGGAGACTTTCGAGACGGTCGGGCGCGAAGGGCTGATCGGCCTGCTGGACCGCCTCAAGGACATCGGCTACGAGTACGCGACCTGGGCCGGCTTCTCCATCGGCATCCAGGACATGATTGTGCCCGCCGAGAAGAAGGAGATGGTGGCCAAAACCCAGGCGGAGGTCGCCAAGGTGCGCGAGGAGTCCCGCATCGGACAGCTGACTGAAAAGGAAAGGGTCAACAGGTCCAACGACCTCTGGGAGCAGACCAGCAAGGAACTGGCTGACAAACTGGTGGAATCCCTGAAGAACAATCTGGGCCGCGACGAGATCAATCCCGTCTATGCGATGCTGGACTCAGGCTCCCGCGGTTCCAAAGACCAGATTCGCCAGTTGGCTGGCATGCGTGGTCTGATGGCCAAGCCCAACGGCGCCATCCTCGAAACCCCCATCACCGCCAACTTCCGCGAAGGCCTGACCGTTCTGGAATACTTCCTTTCCAGCCACGGCGCGCGCAAGGGTCTGTCCGACACCGCGCTCAAAACCGCCGACTCCGGCTATATGACCCGCCGACTCGTCGATGTCGCCCATGACATCATCTGCACCGAGGAGGACTGCGGAACCGCCAATGGCATCTGGGTCACCTATGACCCCAACACCGAAAACAAAATCCCCATCGAGGACCGCATCATCGGCAGGTTCAGCGCGGATACCATCCGCTCCCCCTCCACAGGCGAACGAATCGTTGGAATCAACGAGGAAATCACCGCCGACATCGCCAAGCAAATCGTGAAGGAGGGCATCACCAAGGTCCACATCCGTTCCGTGCTGACCTGCGAAAGCATCCATGGCATCTGCGCCAAATGCTACGGTCGCAACCTGGCCACCGGCGACATGCCACTGCTGGGCGACCCGCTGGGCATCATTGCGGCACAGTCCATCGGCGAGCCTGGCACTCAGCTGACCATGCGCACCTTCCACTCGGGCGGCACCGCATCCGCACAATCCGCCCAGTCCTTCTTCGAGGCCAAACACAGCGGTACCCTCGTTCTGGACGTGAATCCGGTCAAGACCAGTGACGGAAAATACGTGGTGCTCTCCTCCAATGCCCACGCCATCATCCAGGACGACAATGAACTGGAACTGGAGAACCATGCGCTGCAGAACGGCGCAATCCTCTCCAAGGCCCCAGGCGAACGAATCGAGGCAGGGGAACGCTTTGTCGAATGGGATGCCTACAGCGTTCCCACGGTCTCCCGCGTCTCTGGCAAAGTGGTTTACCACGGACTCATCGCCGGCGTCACCTTTGACCGTGAAATGGCGGCCAGCAGTGGCCGCGAGGAGCTCACCGTCAAAGAGGTGCATCGTGAAGATGTCCACCCCGCCATCCACATTGTGGATGATAAAGGCGAGGTGCTCGATACCTACACCCTGCTGCCCAACACCCACATTCTGGTGGCAGAGGGAGCCTACATCGAGGCTGGTTCCACCCTGGCCAAGATGCCGCGTCAGACCTCCACGACCAACGACATCACCGAAGGTCTGCCCCGTGTGGCGGAACTCTTCGAGGCGCGCCGTCCCAAGAAGCAGGCGGAAATCGCCAAAATCGATGGTTACGTCAGCAGAGACCTTACGCAAAGCAAGAACGGCACCACCATCTACATCAGAGACGACGAAAGCGGCAATCGCGTGGAACACCACATTCCCGCAAGCAAACAGCCCACCGTCAACGACGGCGACTTCATCAAACGCGGCCAGCCGCTCACGGATGGTGACGTCGTGCTGAGCGACATGCTGGAAATCTGCGGTTTGCAGGAGACGCAGGAGCATCTGGTCAACCAGGTGCAGCACGTTTACCGTTCTCAAGGTGTGGAAATCAATGACAAGCACATTGAGATCATTGTCCGCCAAATGCTGCGCCGTGTGCGCATCACCGAGCCAGGTTCCACCAAGTTCCTGTACGGGGATGTGATGGAGCGCTACAAGTTCCAGGCCGAAAACGACAAGGTCATCCAGGAGGGTGGCGTTCAGGCGCAGGCCAAGCCGATTCTGCAAGGCATCACCAAGGCCGCGCTGGCGACCGATTCCTTCATCTCCGCCGCCTCCTTCCAGGACACCACCCGTGTCCTTACCGAGGCGGCCACGCTTGGACGAATCGACTACCTCCGGGGCTTCAAGGAGAATGTCATCATGGGACACCTCATTCCCGCCGGCACTGGCTATCCCACTGCCCAGAATGTGAAACTGGTGTTCCCTGACCATGCCCCTGTTCCAGACAACACGCACAAGCAGGACAAGGGAGAAAGCACCATCAAGGACTTCCTGAACATCTGATTCCAGCGAGTCCATCACCATCCACCGGGGGGCTGCCCTGGCAGCCCGCTTTTCTTATCAACTCTCCGTTCATCATCAAACACCGCACCTATTCAGAACCCCCATCTGCCTTGACATTCGCAACCTCAGATTTGCCACTTGAGCCAGACGTTGCCAGGCGAGAGTCCCAAACCTGCCCGCGAGTCCTTTTGGCCTCGCGGATTGAAGTATCCAGGGGTTCTGAATAAATGCCAAACACCATGCTAAAGAAACTCAAAGAGCGCGTAGAGGCACATCAGGCAGAGTTGCATGCCCTGTCCAATGACATCTGGACACATCCGGAAATCGCCTACACGGAGAAATACGCCGTGGCGCAAGTCACGGCACTGCTCCAGAAAAACGGCTTTTCCGTGGTCTCTCCCTATTGTGGCATTGAGACGGCGTTCCGATGCGAATACGACGGCGGGGAAGGCCCCGTCTTTGCGTTCTGCTCGGAATACGACGCTCTTCCAGAGATCGGGCATGGCTGCGGACACAATCTCATCTGCATCGCCGGAATAGCCGCATTCCTCGCCCTAACCGAACTCATGCGGGCGAACAGCCTGCCAGGCAAAGTTGTCCTGTTCGGCACGCCAGCCGAAGAGGGCGGCGGCGGAAAAGTCAAAATGGAGGCCGCTGGATGCCTGAAGGGCATTGACGCCGTGGCCATGGTCCACCCCACCGCCAAGACCAGTCCCGACCCTGGCTCCACAGCCAACTGCGGCCTGGAAATCATCTTCCACGGCAAATCCGTCCATGCCGCCTCTCCTGAAAATGGAATAAACGCATTGGACGCGATGACCCTGCTTTACGCCGGCGTCAACTGCTTCCGCCAGCAGTTGCCGGAGCACGCCCGCATTCACGGCGTCGTGCTGGAGGGCGGTTTGGCTCCGAACATCATTCCCGACTGCACCCGCTGCCGTTTCTATCTGCGCACTGGCATCGAGAGCTGGGCTCCCGTGCTGGAGCGGCGTTTCCGCGACATCGTCCGCGGAGCCGAACTGATGACCGGATGCACGGCGGAAATCCGCCCATTCCGCCCTCCCTATCGGGCACGAAAGCCCAATGCGCCGATGAATGAGACGTATGTCGAAAGCATGCGAGAGATGGGCATGGCGGTGAACATCCCTGAGCACGCGGGGCGCGGCTCCTCCGACTTCGGGAACTTCTCGCAGGTCATACCTGGCATCCACGCCTATTTCGCGGTCTCCAACACCTCGGAGCCGCCAGGACACTCCGTCGATTTCTGCACCTGCGCCGGACAGGACGCAGGCTTCAGCAACGCCCTGAACGCCGCAGCCGCCATCGCCTACATTGGCTACCGCTATCTAACGGAACCGGAATACCGCACCGCCGTCCAGAAGGATTTCGCCAATTCCTAAGGTGTGCTCCCCAAACGCCCCCTGAACAATTGGAATGAGGTGGTTTATCTACAGCGAGGACACCATTGACGGCAAAAGTCGCTCCAAGACATACGCGCTCTTTGAAAGCGGGCTGCTTTCAGGCATGAAGCCCGACTGTATATATCGCGTAGAATCTGATTCCATATGAAGACGCTATCAAGAAGCATTCTCCGCCTCGCCCTGCTGCTCGCGCTGCTTCCGTTCCTGTCGGCACGGGCGAACCTGCCGTGCGCGGGCGGGGACGGGGGCGACGGCCCCGAGTGCGCGGACGGCGAGTCGGGCTGCGACTCCTGCGACGCGGAGGCGGAGCCCGGCGAGTGCT
>JAFRLP010000076.1 GCA_017431185.1 Victivallales bacterium
AGCCTGTTCCGCCGCTGGAGCGGCAGGTTCTTCGGTCTTGTGATATTGCAGGGCGGTGAGGATGGTCTTGCTGTCCTTGTTCTCCAGATACTCTGGCACCTGTCCGCCAGCCTGGGCGCCAGCCGTGGAGGCGTTCTGTTCGCGAGCCTTGCGCACGACATCCAGGAAGAAGTCCTCCAGATTCATCACGGGGTGGTCGATGGTCACGCCGTCCGTGACGCCTTTGGCTGCCAGCCATTGCCTGAGTTCGGCGACCGTCTGCTCGCTGAGAGAGGGGGCAAGCACGCGGGTCTTGTCCTCCTCTTTGAGGATATCGCCCAAGGCTCCCTGGGAACGCACCGTGCCACCGTAGAGGACGATGAGGTTGTCGCAGACATCCTGGACGTCCGCCAGCAGGTGGGAGCAGAGAATGATGGTCTTGCCGCGGTCGGCCAGCAGGCGGATGACATCCTTGACCTCACGGCACCCGATGGGGTCAAGGCCGCTGGTCGGTTCGTCCAGAATCACCAAATCGGGGTCATTGACGAGGGCCTGCGCAAGACCGATGCGGCGCGCCATGCCCTTGGAGAATTCGCCGACGGGACGGTTGAAGGCGTGGGCAAGTCCAACCATCTCCAGCAACTGGCGGCTGCGTTCACGGCGGACGGAAGCCTCCTGACCAAACAATGCGCCAAAGAAATCCAGCGTCTCAAACGCGGTGAGATAGCGGTAAAGGTAGGTCTCCTCGGGCAGATAGCCGATGCGCGCCTTGGTCTCGACATCCTGCGGCTCCTTGCCGAACACGGTCAATGACCCGCGCGTGGGATAGAGCAGACCAAGAATCATCTTGACTGTCGTGGACTTGCCGGAGCCGTTGGGTCCCAGCAGGCCGAAGACCTGCCCCTGCTTGACCTCGAAATCGATGCCGTTGACGGCGCGCGCCTTGGGGCGTCCCCAGAAATCCTTGAAGACCTTGGTCAGCCCTTTTGCCTCGACCACAATGCTGTTGTTGCTGTCAGCCATGACGTTCCCCTATTTCTTGTCCGCAGTGGACTCCGTGCTCTGCATGGTCTCGCCAGACCGCACCAGGCGGGCGCTGTTGAAAATCACAAAAAGCGAACTGATGGAGTGCAGAAGCGCCGCGCCCACAGGCGTGATGTGCCCCAGGGTCGCCAGATAGACGCCTATGATGATGAACCCCAGTCCAATGGAGAGGTTCTGGTTCATCAGCACACGGGTCTTGCGCGCCAGTCCAATCAGGAACGGGATGCGCCGCAGGTCGTTGTTCATCAGCGCCACTGTGGCGCTCTGCACGGCGATGTCACTGCCGAACGCCCCCATCGCGATGCCGATGTCACCAGCGGCCAGAGCGGGCGCGTCATTGACGCCATCGCCGACCACCGCGACCAGCAGACCCTCTTTCTTCAGTTCGTGGACGTAGGCCTCCTTCTGCTCCGGCAGGCATCCCGCCTTCACTTCCGTGACCCCGATTTGACCGGCGACCGCCTGGGCCACCCGCTCGTTGTCACCCGTGACCATGCAGCAGCGGGCCACGCCGAGTTCCTTCAGCATGGAGATGGCCTCGGCGGTGACGGGGCGCACCGCGTCCCGCAGTCCGACCCATCCCAGCAGTTTGCCGGCCAGGGCGACGCAGACCACGCTCATGCCCTGGCGCTCGCCGTCCGCCAATGTCTCGTGGACGGAGGCGATGTTGACGGAGAGTTCCTCCAGCCAGGAGGCGCGTCCCACCAGGCATTCGCGTCCGTTGAAGATGGCCTTGACCCCGCGCCCCGCGACCTCCTCGTATTTTTCGGGGACCTTCAGGGAGACGCTGGCCTCCGTGGCGAGCCGCCTCATGGCCTCGGCGGCGGGGTGGTTGGAGTGATGTTCGGCGCTGGTGGCGTACTGGAGGAGTTCGGACAGTTCCACGCCTTCCACGGGTTCCAGGCGGGCGACCTCCAGTTTTCCTTCGGTGAGGGTACCGGTCTTGTCGAAGATGATGGCACGTATGCGGGCCGCCAATTCAATGTGCGACACATCCTTGATGAGCACGCCCAGACGCGAGGCGGCGGCGATGGCCGCGATGACCGCGCTCGGGGTGGCGATGACCAGGGCGGCGGGCACCGACATCACCAGCACCGCAATCACGCGGTCCATCTTGCCCGTGATGAACCACACCAGGGCGGCGATCATCAGGATGGTGGGAGTGTAGTAGCCCACGTAGTTGTCAATCATCCGCATGATGGGCGTGCGGGAGCGCTCCGCGTCCGCAATGAGATTACGGACTTTGCCGAGGGTGGTGTCCTTGCCGACGCGGGTCACGCGGTAATCGACCAGGCCAGTCAGGTTCTGCGTTCCGGCATAGACCTCGCTCTCCTCGCCCTTGTCAGCGGGGAGGGACTCGCCCGTGATGGATGCCTGGTTGACGGTGGTGGCCCCCTTGATGATCACACCGTCCGCCGGGAAGTTCTCGCCAGGGCGCACACGGCAGAGGTCTCCGGCATGGAGGTCGTTGAGTGCGTCCACCTCCTCCTCGGAGCCATCCTTGCGCAGACGGCGCGCCTGCCTGGGCGTCAGGCGAACAACGGCCTCGATGGCGGCCTCCGCCCCAATGGCGGTGCGCTTCTCGATGGTGATGGTGATGAGCATGAAGAAGGCGACCGCGCCCGCCGTGCGGTATTCGCCAGAGGCAAAGGCGGCCAGCAGGGCCAGTCCCACCAGTTCGTTCATGTGGACTTTACCCTTCATCAGGTCACGCACCGCCTCAAAGAAAATGGGCAGGCTCAGCATAATCGCTCCCAGGAAGGCGCTCATGTCCCGCGCCACCGGGTCAACGGCGTCCTTGAACAGGACGTGCGCCAAATAGGAGTTCAACACCAGAATGCCGCCCAGCAGGGCGACCCCCAGGCGCATCATCTCGGGACGGAGGGCCTTCTGGTCCTTCTTCTTGGCCGCCTGGATGCCCAGGCTCGGCGTTTCGGAGTTGGCTATCGCTTCTTCTGTCATATTCACGAAATCCTTTGAAAGGCGTGGAAAGCTTGAACGGCCACTCAATGCTGCTCAACTGGCGTGGGGAGTTTCTTCGGCTCGGGGGTCATCCCCAATTTCAGCCGCAGTTCCTGCTCGCCTTTCCCATCCTTGTGGATGACGAATTTGTTGGGAACGTTGGCCAGGGCGACCCGCACCGCGTCCGTATATAGGCTGGTCAGCATGGTGTCGGGATTCTTGCGGTACTGCTCCAGCACGGTCTGGAAGTAGGAACTGTCCGCCTTGACGCTTTCGACGATGCGCGTGCGGTAACTGCGCGCCTCATCCTGGATGCGGTAGGCCTCGCCCTGGGCGGCAAGTTCCACGCCTTCGGCGTAACTTCGCGCCTTGAGGGTCTCGGCACGACCAGTCTCGGAGGCCTCATTGACCTTGCGGAAGGCGTCCTGCACGGCGGCGGGCGGACGAATGTCCACCAGGTTGACGGACTGGATTTCAATGCCCAGCCCGACCTCCTCCACCATGGCGGCGAGCCGTGCCTGCACCTTGTCCTTGATGTTCTCGACCTTGCCGTCCTTGAGTGTGCGGGTGGTGCGGAGCAGGTCCTCCACCGCCCAGGTGCCCGTCTCCATGAGGGCGGCGTTGGAGAGCATGTTGCGCAGGATGGCCTCGGTGCCGCGCTTCACCTTGCTTTCGGG
>JAFRLP010000077.1 GCA_017431185.1 Victivallales bacterium
GCCGGCGTCCTCCATGGGGCAGGGGTTTGAGTCGTCGGTCACCTGGCCGTCCAGCAGGCACACTGATTCACGTGTTTCCGTTCTCCCCGCGTCCCGGCACGCCAGCCGCGAGCATGCCAGGTCGTCCGGCTGGGCGTGTCGTCGCGGCTCGCGTGGATGAGTTGCTGGCGCTTGCGCAGCAAAAGGCCGAGGCGTTTGCCAAGTCGCAAATCGGATGCACGTTGCCCCTGCTGGTGGAGGAGGGCAGTCCGCCGTCGGGGTGGAGCGACAACTACCTGCACATCACGTTGCCCGAGGCGTGCGAATGTTCACGCAACACGCTGGTGACGGCACGTATTCTGTCTGCCATCGGAGGACGGGAACTCCAGGGAGAGCCTGTTTTTCCTTCGGGACGGCGGTGACAAGGACCGCGCCGTCTCTCGCAAATGTGCAACGGCGTTTCATTTGTCTTCGTGTTCATTCTGGGAATGAGCACCGATAAACAACGCGCTGGCGTCAGCGTTCCTGGTTGCACGATATTGCATGGGTGTCATGCCGAAGCGGAGCATGAAGCGCCGATGAAAGGCGGTGGAGCCGGAAAAGTTGATTTCCCGCACGATATCCTGGACTGGCATGTCGGTTTCCACCAGGAGCCTGGCTGCCTCCGTGATTTTCAGATTAAGGATATATTGCACAGGGGTGAGGTGAAACAGCTGTTTCCATTTGCGGAAGAACGAGGCATGGGAAAAACCATTGGAACGGGCCAGGGCGTCCAGGTCATGGGCATCGGCGTAATTGCGCTGTAGCCAGATCGAGATGTTCCTGAGCTTGTCTGTGTCGCCAGGACTGTCGTTGGTCAGCAGTCTGGAATAGAGCAATTCACGGTAAAGCTGAAAGCAAGTCCAGTCAATCTGGTCTGCAATGCCTGGTGAATGCATCTGAAGGCATTGACGGTGGAAGTCATCTATCAGTGACTGAATGGTGGAAGTCATGCAGATGGGCTGGCAATCGCCCTCAGGATACAACCCCAGTTTCTTGAACTCTGCGATGGTTGCCGTCGGATACCCAAAGGCAATGGCAGTCCTCGCCCCTTGGTCTGTGAAAAATCGATGGCTTCCTCCAGGCTTTTTCCAGACTATGTGCGGGATGCATTCACGGATGGGATGCCCGTTGATGATATCGTGGCAGACTCTTCCGTGTGGCTCCAGACGAATGCAGATTTCCAGCATGTCAGACTCTGTGGTGCGGAATTCCGCGACACATGATTGCCGATGGGAAAAATACAGCATTTTCACCTGGAACGGGAAGGTTCCGCATCTGGCGATTTTCTCGATGTCGTAGTTAATCCATTCCATGACAAACACCACATTGGCCTACCAATCCACCGCAAGCTGAAAATCTTTTTGCCACGGCGGTATGCGCCTTTGCGCTTTAATATATAGCCCTGGAAATTGATTTCAAGAGTAAAGCCGTTTTTCATACAGGCTGAAAACAATGGCCCAGTGATTGATATGGAACAGGCATTCGGTTGTCCAGGTGACCGCCGCACATTGCCAGTCTCTGAATTGCCTTTTGGAAGATTGATACGATTTAACTGTCAAAATAGATATAAATTATCCTTGCGGAACGAATGAAAACTTGGTATAATTTGACA
>JAFRLP010000078.1 GCA_017431185.1 Victivallales bacterium
AACGCGCCCGTCGGGCGCGTTCACCTGGGGGTTAGATGCGAAAAATCGTTTTGCGCCCTGGAAGGGCGCCACCATGCAGACGTGCCGTCGTATTTTCAATCGCATTCTAAATCAAATAAAATACCCAAATTTTGACACGAAAAGCCGCAGCCTGCCAGTGCCTCAGGGCTGGCGCCGTTTGTTGCCGTACCACCAGTAGTAACTCCAGGCGTTGGCGTCTGCGGTTGTGGGGGCCTGCCCCGTCGCATACAACTCCTGATGCGTGATTGTGGAGACATGCTGATCAAACCATACGATATTGATCTGCCGCTCATGGCGCAGGTCTCTCACCGTTCCCTCGTTGGCGCCCGCGCCACGGGGGAATATGATGTTCCAATCAGTATTGGTGTCTGTCTTGGTCAGATTGTCACCCAAAATGAGGGTCTCCGACGGAAGGACAATCTGCTGCTCCTTGAGGTAGCTGGTCGCAAAGTAATTGTAGCCATAGGTGAATCCGCCATACATCCCGTATTGGCTGGTCGCGCCTGGCAGGGAACGGCAGGCGGGGCAGGGCATGTACTTTGGGGTCGCGCGGTAGTTGTAGTCGTTGAGTCCCATTAGCTGATGCCAGTAGCGGGCGGTCGTGCCGCCGCCCTCCAGTCTTGTCGGATAATGCGATTCGTTCTCCTGGGCGTAAAGGACAATCTCCAGCCCCCATTGCTTTTCGCTGTTCACACAGGCGATTTTCATGGCGGCCTTGCGGGCCTTCGCCAATGCAGGCAGCAGCATCGCGGCAAGCACGGAAATGATGGCGATGACGACCAGCAATTCAATAAGTGTGAACTTCCTGTGATTTTTGTCACTAAAAGCACCTGATTCCGTCAAAAAAATCCTCATCCAGCCAATAAGGGTGAAGAACTCTTCCGAGGATTTGCGGGTTTGGGGTGTCTTTTGCATGGTTCTACTCCTGGTGATTTGACTGAACAACAGTGAAAAACGCAGACGTTCCCGGGGCCATTCGGTATTCCAGCCTTCCTTCGACTGGAGCCAGACGCTGCCCCGTGACCTGTTCCGTGAAATGGGCCTCGCGCAGCGTTGGCGGCAAGGATATCCGCAAATCCTCGCTCTGCGCAGAGTCATTGACGGCGACCACCAACCAGCCAGCCTTGACCTGGTAAGCCGAAACCAGCAATGGCGAAGATTCCCGCCCGCGAATGACACGGAAAGGATTGCCTTTGTCGTGCCATCCCCAAAAGCGCACCGTGTCATCCCAGCCGATTTCAGCCAATATCCGATGGAGGTCTGCCAGCCGGCTTCCCATGCCCCAGTCACCACTGAAAGAGCCGTTGTTCAAATACAGCAAGCCTGCGAGATGCCAGGAGTCTCTCTGCGCCTCTGGCGTACTCAGGAAACTCTGGACAAATCCACTCCAGCCAATCTTCTCGTACTGTCCATAGCGGTCTTTGTCCCATAACTGGAGAACGCGGAGAAACTGGGGAATGAAAACCGCAGGGACACCCCAGATTTCCCCGTTCTGCTCCAGCATCAGCCTCTCTGGTCGGCAAAGGCCTCTGTAGGAGACCCCATTATGAAACACCTTGGCGGCCAACTGCTCGCCATTCCAGGTGATGTCCGCCAGGCAATGGAACGCTGGCAAAAGACCACCAGAATTGTGCAGAGCCAGCAGCCCGTCGGGACGCTTTCGCTTCAGCAGAACGTAGAGCCGCTTCACCCACTCCCGTGAGGCGCGAAAACGATAGGAAGGACGCGGATTGCCATCCGTGTCACGCCATCCGCAGCCATGGTTGGCGTTGGAGCAATGATAGACTCCTGGCTGGCCATAATCAAAATACAGTCCCTCCGCCCCAGTGGCGTCCAGCATGCGGTCGATATTCCAGAGGTAGTAATCTGTATAGCCCTCCCCCTGAGGGCACACCATTGTATGTGTCATATCGTTCTCTGGCTGAAGGGACGGACGCCGCTGCGGGGTTATCCGCCATTGCTCGGAGTAAAACTTGTACTCATCCGTGAAAGGCGAAGTGGCAAGGAAGGCCAGATAAGGCAGGGCATTGACCCCCTTCCTGCGCCAGTTCAGAAGAGCCGACGCCGCATCGCCTCGGACTGGAATGGGCACATTGAACAGGCGAGTGATTCCAGCCTGGTACAGGCGGATGTTGTTGACGCCATCGCCGCCATTGATGCGGAAACTTCGCCACCCTTTCGGCATTGGACGGGTCGGCGTGGCCTGAAGAGCAAAGGATATTCTTCTTGAATCCCCCGTCTGATTCCGCTTCCTCTCCAGCAGAGGCACGGTGACGCTCCGCCGTCCTTCATGCTCAGCGGAGACCTGCACGCTGTAAGAGTAATCGGTCAGATTCCATCCGCGCAGGTCATCCGCCAGAAAACAGATTCCACGTTCAGGCGTTCCCACCCAGAACGCTGGCAGATGGTTCAGCATATCCTTGTGCCAGGTCTCATTGGGCGCGAGCATTTTGCTGTCCCTGGAGAGATTCTCGAAACCGTGGGCAAAACAGACGTTGGCGACAGGCACCTCCATCTTGAGCGCCAGGTCTGGCAAGGTTGTCCCTTGCCTGGGAACAAAATGGCAGTCCATCCAAACCAAACCGTCAAACTCCAGCGTTCCGTCAAGTTCAAGCGAGCCGTTCTCAAAATCCAGCGTTGCCTGAAAACGGGCGACATCCCCCGCCTGCTCCGTCCAGCCGAAACGTCTGCATTCCAGCGGGCGTCCATCGGCCTCGAAGCGGATGTTCTCGACGGCGGTTCCCGTGGATGTGTCCATGCGGACAGGCATGCCGTCAAACGCAATGGTACGGTTCCAGACGAGAGCCTGCTGGTCTTGGAAACGGATATCCGACCAGGGTGGCGGAGCGTGTCCTTCGGTAAAGCCCAGGCGATTGCCCAGCCATTCTGGATGGTTGGGGAGCACGACGAATCTTCCCGTGGCCTCCCGTCCGTCCTGCGCCTTCAGAAAGAAGAGGTATTTTTCAGGCGGGACATCGGTCAAGGGCAATGTGAGCATGTATTTGCCGGAAAGATTCTGCCTGGCGCTGACGACCGTCTTGCCCTGCTGGTCACGGAGACCGTACAAGTACCCGGCTGGCTGATCGGCGACAGCGCCCTCCGCGCAAACTGCCGTGCGCGTGGCATTGGCATAGAGCGATGTGAGACCAAACGCGCTGAAATCCGCCAGTCCGTAAGGCAGGCGACGTTCAAACAATGTTCGTTCCCCGCATTTCAGCAAAACATGGATGATGCCAGCGGGCGGAAGTTTGAACTCCCCCGTCGCTTCACGGAGATTCGTCGCGGAAGTCACCTTGCCCTGGGCAACAATGCTTTCCTTGGGCTGGTTGAAGGCGTCATTGACCGCATAATCCAACGGCGTCACGCCCACCAGCCAATCTCCGCCTTGCGCATCAGCCAAAGAACCTGCGAGCGACACCGCGAGCACACCGCTGGACAACTTCCGCGTGTCAACCTCAACAGCAAGCCTCTGGGGATGGTCAACCAGTTTCAGAAGGGCGAAATTGTCTGGCACATAGAAATCATCGGAAAATTGGGTGATTCCCTCTGGGACACGCACGCCACCGCTGGAGCGATAAAACCCGCACCGCAGAACACGGCGGTCAGCCGTCATCCCCAATTCCTCAAATGGAACAAGAAAGGCCACCAGCCAGCGCTTCTCGGGGAAATGGTTCCGCACCAGCACACGGCGCGAATCCCATTTGGAGTCCTCCTGTCCGCCGACGAGTTTCGCGTCATAGAGCGCACCTCGGGAGTTGACAATGAAATGGCAGCCGTTCTTCCCTGACTCGTCGGTCAGAAAGAGTTCGCAGGAGTCATCCTCCCAGAGATTGGCGTCCCGCTGGGTGTAGGTTGCCTTGAGAGCGTCTTCCGCAGGAGTGTCCAGCACCGCCAGCAGATTGTGGCCGTCATGCGCAAATCCCCACCTCGCCTCCGTCTGACCGACACGGAGACTGGCGGCGCCAGGAAACACAAGGTTGGAGCGGAGCGTAAGTTCCGTCAGCTTGCCAGTAATGGCCGTTTTTTCCAAATCCTCCCCCAACCCGACCTCCAGGACGGGCGGCGCAACCAATCCGCGTTCCTCCCCTGCGCCGAAAAGAACGTTGGACAACCCCAGCAGAGCCACCAGCAAGGCTGGAGCCATGACTGCCAAACTATGGAACCTGGTGCGCATGTTCATTTTCTCCTCTGAAACGCATTGCGTAGCGGCGGCGTCCCCGCCGCCGTTTGCCTCCGTCGCTACTTTCGAAACTTCAGGGTGGAATCCCGCAGAATCAACTCTGGCTGCAACCGCATCTGACAAACGGGGATCTTTCCCTGGTACATATCCCAGACGGCCTGAACCATCTTTTGAGGCTGAACATTCAGGCTGGACAACGTGAGGCTGGAGAGTTCGCACCAGGGCGTGTCGAAGGAACCTATCATGGCGAGGTCGTGGATGCCGTATCCGCAGGACGCGAACAAGGACAGCCCGCCCAGCAGCAGCGCATCGGAATTGCTGAAGAGCCCATCGATTTCACGACGCTGAATCAGCGGATAGAGTTCCGTGTCACCCAGATTCCCCCGAGGGTCAAAATAGTGCAACTTCACCTGCTGACGGGAATCCTTCACGGCGTCCATGGCGCCCTGCCTGGCCTCCGTGTCTGGCGTAAACGCGCATATCACATTGCGGCAGCCGATGTCAATCAAATGACGCAAGGCACGATATCCGCCCACATACCAGTCTATCGACACACCTGGAATGCCCACCGTCAGAAAATGAGGATAAGCCGTGTTGAAGTAAAACAACTTCACCCGCTCGCCAAGTGACTGAAACTGCTTTGGAGTAATGCCCCACGCCTTCTCTCCGTCAAAAAAGCACACGTCAATCCCTGAATCCACATGCATCTCCAGTTTCCGATACAACTCCTGCGGACGGCACAGCTCCTTCCGCGCACAGGGCTCCGCCGATTCCATCACCAGAACCCCAGTCGGCAATCCCGACACTATCCCCTGAAACGCCTCGACATATTCGGAAAACAGGTGATCATGGATGGCCGACTCCACCAGCAGAACCCGTATTTCGTCCCCTTCCCGCGCCACATAGTACCCGCGACCATGCTGGGGACGAACCAAATGCTCCGACTCCAACTTCAACAACCCCTGACGAACCGCCCCCACCGAAATCCCGTACTGAATCGACAGGTCACGCAATGACGGCAATTTCTCACCTGCCGAAAACTCCCCTGCTGAAATCCGTTCGTGCAAATCCTGGTAAACACGCTCTTGATTCGATATCTCCATAAGGCAAATCCCAAAAAATGTGTGCCAACTGTGTTAAACAGTATTAATCTAATCCACTTTTCCGCCTTGTCAACCCCCAAGAGCATATTTTTACCCATCTATCCCTTCAAACTTTTCATCCCATAAGTCTATGGGACAAAGAGATGTGTCAAAAAGCCGAGAACGCAGGGGCAAAAAAAATGAAAAATCTGTCTATCTGGTGTTTGACAGTTGGCAGTTCTCCATATATAGTGTTAATCGATATCCGATTGTTTTGTTTCACATCCATCTTCCCCCATGCGTTTTGGCCTTCAGAAAATGACCTTGCTGGATTACCCCGGCAAGGTGTCCTGCACTGTGTTCACCAGCGGCTGCAATTTTCGCTGCCCGTTCTGCCACAATGCCTCGCTGGTCAAGCCTGGTGACGTCGAAGGGATGCTCGAACAGGCGGAACTGCTGGAATTCCTGCGGCGACGCATCGGTATTCTGGAGGGGGTCTGCATCACAGGCGGAGAGCCGCTCCTGCACCCTGAACTGGTGGATTTCCTCATGGAGGTGCGCTCCCTGGACTATCCGGTCAAACTCGACACCAACGGCTCGTTTCCCGGACAGTTGAGATACGTCGTCGAAAATGGACTGGTCAACTACGTGGCAATGGACATCAAGAACACCCTGGAAAAGTACCCCGCCACCGCAGGATTCACGAATCCCGCGCTGCTGGCCTCTGTCCAGGAGTCCGTCGCCTACCTGAAGCAGGCGGACGTCTCGTTTGAATTCCGCACCACTGTGGTCAAAGGATTCCATACGCCAGAGGATTTTGCGGAGATAGGACGCTGGCTCGCCGGCTCCCCGCGCTACTTTCTGCAAAGATTCAAGGATTCAGGGGACGTCCTGGGCGATGTCGCCCAGATGGGTCCCCTTTCCGATGACGAGATGAGGCAGTGCCTCGCCGCCGTCCAGCCTTTTGTCCCCAATGCCGCCCTCCGAGGCGTGGATTAGGGAACCGAACCGTTTTTCAAGCATCCCCCATCAACTTCAAAGGAACAAGCAAGGAAACAACGCGCCATGTATCAAGTCCAGAAACGCAACGGAAAAGTCGTTGACTTTGACATAAGGAAAATCTCCAAGGCCATCAAGCAGGCCTTTGACGCGCAGAACAAGCAGAGCAATCCCTCCATCGTGGATTTTCTGGCGCTGAAGGTCACCGCTGACTTCGAGCCGAAAATCAAGGAGGGGCTGATTGCCGTGGAGGACATCCAGGACAGCGTGGAGTCCGTTCTGGTGCAGGCCGGCTATGCCGACGTCGCCA